>DHYT01000198.1 GCA_002415465.1 Desulfobulbaceae bacterium UBA5123 | reverse complement strand
CACCAACATCCCGCCCCACAACCTTACCGAGGTGATGGACGGGCTGGTCGCCCTCATCGACGACCCGCTGATCAGCATCCACGAGCTGATGGAAAAGATCAGCGGCCCGGATTTCCCCACCGGCGCCTTTATCTGCGGGCGGGCCGGCATCCGCGAGGCCTACGAGACCGGGCGCGGCTCGCTGTTGATGCGCTCCAAGACCCATACCGAGAAGAGCGCCAAGACCGGCAATCGCGAAGCGATCATCATCACCGAGATCCCCTACCAGCAGAACAAGGCCCGGCTGATCGAAAAGATCGCGATCCTGATCAAGGAGAAGAAGATCGAGTCGATCTCCGAGGTGCGGGACGAATCCGATCGGCGCGGCATGCGCATCGTTTTGGAGCTCAAGAAGGATGAAAACGCCGAGGTGGTGTTGAACCAGCTCTACAAGATGACCCCGCTCCAGCGCAGCTTCGGCATCATCTTTCTCTCCATCGTCAACAACCGGCCCGAGGTGCTCAATCTCAAGCAGATGCTGGAGTACTTTATTCTCCACCGCAAGACCATCGTCTATCGCCGCACCGCCTTTGATCTCAGAAAGGCCGAGGAGCGGGCCCATATCCTGGAAGGGTTGAAGATCGCGATCACCAATCTCGACGAGGTGGTGGAGCTGATCAAGTCTTCTCCCAATCCGGTGGAAGCGAAATCCGGCCTGATGGCGCGGTTCTCCCTCTCCGAGATCCAGGCCCAGTCCATCCTTGACATGCGTCTGCAGCGGCTCACCGGCCTTGAGCGCGAGAAGATATTGAGCGAGTTCGAGGAGTTGATGGCCAGGATCGCCCGTTTCAAGGAGATTCTCGGCGACGAGGCCGAGGTGATCAAGATCATCCGTCAGGAGTGCGAGGAGATCAAGGAGCAGTACGGCGATGAGCGTCGCACCGAGATCATCGAGGCGCCGGACGAGATCCTGCCCGAGGACATGATCCAGGTGGAAGAGATGGCGGTCACCATCACCCATGCCGGCTATATCAAGCGCAATCCGGTGGACATGTACCGCGCCCAGCATCGCGGCGGCAAGGGGATCACCGGCGCCGCGACCATGGAAGACGATTTCGTCAGCGACCTCCACCTCGCCTCGACCCACGACACCCTGCTCTTCTTCACCACCCTGGGCAAGGTGTTCTGGCGCAAGGTTTACGAGATTCCCCAGGCCAGCCGCACCGCTCGCGGCAAGGCCATCGTCAACCTCCTTGATCTCGGCCCGAACGAGAAAACGGCGGCGGTGTTGAAGGTGCACAGCTTCGACGTGCCCGAAGGCGGCGACGGCTTCATCATGATGGTCACCAAGCGGGGCGTGATCAAGAAGACCAGCCTGCAGGAGTTTGCGCGGCCGATCCGGCGCGGCAAGATCGCGCTCACCATCCGTGAAAACGACGAGATTCTCACCTCGGTGCTCACCAACGGCGACAACCAGATCCTGCTCATCACCCGCAAGGGCATGTCGGTCCGCTTCCACGAGGACGATGTCCGGGCCATGGGCCGCACCGCCGCCGGCGTCAAGGGCATCACCCTGGCCGACGACGACGAGGTGGTGGGAGCGGTGGTCTTGAAGCCCGAGACCTCCATCCTCACCGTTACCGAAAACGGATTCGGCAAGCGCAGTTCAGAGGATGAGTACCGCCTGCAGCGTCGCGGCGGCAAGGGGATCATCGCCATCAAGGCCAGCGAGCGCAACGGCGATGTGGTGGGCGCGCTGCTGGTCTGTGACGAGGATGAGATCATGCTGATCACCGACGGCGGCAAGATCATTCGCACCCGCATGGACACCATGCGGGTTATCGGCCGCAACACGCAAGGCGTGCGGCTCTTCAACCTCAAGAGCGGCGAAAAGGTGGTCGGCCTTGACCGGGTCGCCGAGCCTTCCGGCGAGGGCGAGGATGATATGGAGATCCTCGACGAGGGCAACGAAGAGTAACGAGAGGCTCGGGAAACGACATGGCTGAACAACGGATCGCGGTGATCGGGGCCGGCAGTTGGGGCACCGCCCTGGCCAAGCTGGTGAGTGACAAGGGGTTGGCTGTCAACCTCTGGGCCCATCGCCGCGAGCATGTGGAAGCCATTGCCCGCGACCGCGAGAACAGGCAGTATCTGCCCGGTTTTCCGCTGGCCGACAGCCTCTCCGTCACCCACGATCTGGCCGCCGCGGTGCGCGGCTGCGACGTGGTGTTGATGGTGGTGCCGTCCCACGGCTACCGCGAGGTGTTTGCCGCCCTGGTGCCGCATCTTGCCAGGGGAGCGGCGGTGGTCTCCGCCACCAAGGGCATTGAAAACGACACCCTGATGACCATGACCCAGGTGATGGACGACGTCCTGCCGGAAGGCTCCGGCTGCCATCTCGGGGTTCTTTCCGGCCCCAGCTTCGCCAAGGAGGTGGCGGCCGGGATTCCCACCGCCGTCACCGTCGCCGCCCATACCAAGGCCATCGCCCAGCGGATCCAGGAGGTCTTTTTCACCGACCGGTTCCGGGTCTATGCCGGTGTCGATGTCATCGGCCTTGAACTGGGCGGGGCGCTCAAGAACATCATCGCCATTGCCGCCGGCATCTGCGACGGCTTGGGCTACGGCACCAACACCCGCGCCGGGCTCATCACCAGGGGGTTGGCCGAGATCACCCGCCTGGGGGTCAAGATGGGCGCCAACCCCCTCACCTTCTCCGGCCTCGGGGGCCTGGGCGACCTGGTGCTTACCTGTACCGGCGATCTCAGCCGGAACCGGCACGTGGGGCTGGAACTCGGCAAGGGAAAGACCCTGAAAGAGATCCTCGCCGCCATGGGCATGGTCGCCGAGGGCGTCAAAACCACCAAATCCTCCTACAATCTCGCCCGCCGCGAGGGCGTCGAGATGCCCATCCTTGAACAGATCTACCTGGTTCTTTACCAAGACAAGCCGTGCAAGGACGCGGTTCACGACCTCCTCTCCCGCAACCTGAAAGGGGAGCTTGAGTAGGAAAGGGCATGGGGAATTTGCCGGCAAGCCCGCGCGTTGCCTGACGGTTGCTAGGGGGTGGCGGCGGAGGCTTTGAAAAATCCGGATCAGCAAGCCCATTGACGGCGCATGAACGTAAAAGAGGCGAATTTTACCGCAAAACATGGTAAGGTTGCCCGGTGTATATCACTGGTGGCCGGATAAACTCGGCCTGGGTTGTCGGCCGGGTGCAAGCCGAAAAACGCGACGGTTGCCTCTCGCCGAGACCGCGACTCAATTTTAAACAGAAAGAATTGATCCATGCGAATCCTGAAGAATCTTTTGGATAAAAACAAGAATTGGGCGGAAAAGGTTAAAACCCGTGATCCCGAGTTCTTCCTGAATCTTTCCAGACAGCAGCATCCGCAATACCTCTGGATCGGGTGTTCGGACAGCCGGGTGCCGGCCAACGAGATTGTCGACATGCTGCCCGGCGAGATCTTTGTCCACCGGAATATCGCCAACCTGGTCGTCCATACCGACCTCAATTGCCTGTCGGTCATCCAGTACGCCGTCGAGGTCCTCAAGGTAAAGCACATCATCGTCTGCGGCCATTACGGCTGCGGCGGCATCCTCGCCGCCATGGACAACAAGGAGCACGGCCTGATCGACAACTGGCTTCGCAACATCAGCGATATCCATCGCTACTACCGGGAGCACATCGAGGCCAGGAAAACCGAGAAGGAAAAGGCCGACTTTCTCTGCGAACTGAATGTCATCGAGCAGGTTGCCAATGTCTGCCACACCACCATCGTCCAGAACGCCTGGAAATCCGGCCAGCAATTGTCGGTGCATGGCTGGATATACAGCATCGAGGACGGTATCCTGAAAGACCTCGACGTCTGCACCACCAGCCTGGATGAGATATCCAAGACCCATCGGGTCAAGTAGCGACCGGGTCTTCGCGGGCCGTTGATTATCGCCATGGCCGGCCCGAGACCGCATCCTCTCCGAGAATGAGCCCGGACTCGGCGCCCACAACCCTTGCGGCCAGGATGATCCGGTTCCGGAAGACCCTGGCCGCACACGCCGGATCACAGGGCAACCGCCGGGGGAAACCGGAAAGGAAGGCGTATGCATTATGATTTGCTGATCCTCGCCCTGGAGGCCGTGGTGGTCTACTTTCTGGTGCTGGGGGCGCACTCGCTGCGCAACCGCTTCGGATTGGCGCATTTTTACGCCTTGATCGGCGGCCTGACCGCGGTGATGTCCTGGGTCACCGATGCCGGCGTCGAGGCGCAACTGTTCGGCATCACCTTCATGGTCGGCTCAACGGTTTTTTATACCTCGCTGCTGTTGGGCGTCTTTGTCATCTATGTCTTTGACGGCCCACGGGCGACCAGGGTCGCCATCTCCACCATCGTCGGGGTCTCGATCATGGTGCCGTTGATCGCCCTGGTGCTGCATCTGCAGATGCGGATTTCCGGGGTGGACCCGCTGACCTATGTGCCTATACCAAGCCTGCGGATCAATGTCGCCTCGGTCATCGCAACCCTGCTCGACCTGCTTTTCCTGGGCGTGGCCTGGGAGTATTTCGGCAAGCCACAGTTTCGGATGCGGCTCTGTCTGCGTTCCTTTGTCACCCTGCTCGGGGTGATGTGGCTAGATGTCCTGCTGTTCGCCACCGGCGCCTTTGCCGGCACCCCCGATTACGTGGGTATCATGACCGGCACGCTTGTGAGCCGCCTGGTCATCTCGGTCTTTGCCTGCCCGTTCTTGTGGGCGTATCTCACCTGGCAGAACAGGGTTCATGGCAATGGGATGGAAACCAGGCCGGTGATGGCGATCTTTCAGGAGGTTGCCGAGGTGAAGCGAGACCTCCTGCTGGCCAGGAATGAAATCCTTTCCCGCCAGCAAGCGGAGAAGAAACTTAACGCGGTGATCGCGGAGCTCAAGCAGGCGTTGGCCGAGGTAAAAGTTCTGCGCGGGTTTCTGCCGATCTGCGCCTCCTGTAAAAAGATAAAGGATGACCAGGGCTACTGGAAACAGATCGAGGAGTATATCGCCCTCCATTCCGAGGCGGAGTTCAGTCATGGCATCTGCCCGGATTGCGCGCGAAAACTCTATCCGGAACTGGATATATATCCGGAAGGTAAATAAACCAGACAGACAGGGAGGGGATGATGAGCTGGATCAAAACCGTGCCGGAGGAAGAGGCCACCGGTGAGTTGAAGGATATCTACGATCAGACCAGGGCCAAGTTCGGCCATGTCATCAACCTGGTCAAGATTCAGAGTTTGCGGCCCGAGATCATGAACATGGGGCGGGGCCTCTACCGGCGGCTGATGACCATGGAGAGCGGGCTCTCGCACCTGCAGAGGGTGCTGCTCGCCACCGTCACCTCGCGACTCAACGGCTGCCACTACTGAGTGGAGAGCCACGAAAACGATCTCCGGGAAGAGATCAGGGACGAAGAGAAGGTTCGCCGGATCCAGGAAGATTACACCACGGTGGATCTGGGCGAAGTAAACCGGGCTCTGCTTGATTTTGCCAAAAAGATGACCATGGCCCACCACCAGCTGGGCCGGGGCGATGTCGAAGGGCTGCGCCGACACGGCTTTACCGACCGGGATATCCTGGACGCGGTGCAGATTATCGGATACTTCAACTACACCAACCGGGTGATGGGCGCCCTCGGGATCGAGCCCGAGGCGGACATGCGTTTTACCCGCAAGGCATAACTCATGCCCGGTCATTATCTCATCAACACATAATGCGTCTTTCTATGCCGGCGGCGGTGCGCGAATTGCCCGCGCCGTCGCGACTCTTTCTGATTTTCACCGGCGTCAACGTTGTTTCCTGGCAATGCGTGGTCGGTCCGGCCCTGGTGCTTTTCGCCAGGGCGGTGGCCATGCCGCCGGCCCTGGTGGGGGTGCTGCTTTCCTTCATGCCGCTCTCCATGCTGCTGGTTCTCCTTGCCTACCCGCTGGTGGAATGGCTCGGCCCCAGGCGGCTGCTGTTTTACTCCTGGCTCGGCCGCAACCTGTTGTTGCTCCCGGTATTCTGCATGCCGTGGGTGATGGCGCGGTGGGGTGAGGCAGCCGGCTGGCACCTGCTCCTCTTCGCCACCCTGGGCTTTTCGGTGATCCGGGCGGTGGGGGTGGGTGGCTGGTATCCCTGGCTGCACGAGATCGTCCCCCGTGGGCGGATGGGCTCCTATCTCGCCCTGGAAACCATGCTCAGCCAGGCCATCGCCATTCTGCTCGCCTTTGCCATGGCCAGGGTGCTGGCGATGGCGGTTGGGCTGGAACGGTTTTTGATTCTTTACGCAGTCGGGGTGGCTGCCGGGCTGCTGAGCGTGCTGTTGATCGCGCGGATTCCCGGCGGCGCCGGGCTTGCCGGCGATGGGCGTGACAAGTACGACCCCGGCCGCGCCTTGGGGCGGGTGCTGGCGGATCGGGGCTATCTGGCCTTTCTCGCGCTGGCCGTGCTCGGCCTCTCCTCGCTGATGTGGCTGAACGCAGCCGCGGTGATGTACCTGCGCGACGTCCTTCGCTACAGTGAAACCCATATCATGCTGCTGCTGGCGGCCGGTGGCGTCGGCGTCGCCCTTTCCGTCCGCTTCTGGGGGCGGGTCGCGGACCGCTTCGGCAGCGTGCCGGCGATGATCCAGCTTCTCTGCGGCCACGCCCTGTTCGCCCTGGCCTGGCTGGGGCTTCTGCCGGCCGGGCGGATGACGGCGGCGCTGGCCTTGCCGGTGCTGGTGTTTACCACCGTTTTCAACGCCGCCTTCGTGATGGTGGCGGCCCGCGGCATGCTCTGCCGGGTGCACGAGGAGGGGCGGGTGGGGTACACCACCCTGTGGATTCTGAGTGTCTCGGTGGCCAACGGCGTGCCGCCGATCCTGGCCGGGGCGCTCATCGAACAGCTTGGGCTGGCCGGGTTCCGGCTCTGCTTTATCATCGCCGGCATCTGCGGCTTGGCCGCGGCCGGGCTGATGTTCAGGCTGCCAACCGAAGAAGGCAAGCCGCCGGTGCAGGAGTTGCATCATCTCATTCGGGCCAGTCAGCCGCTCCGGTCGCTGGGCCGGGTATTCTGGATCACCCTCGGCCTCGGCGACAAGAGGGAATAGGGAGGCAGCATGGACGGCGGCAGGGGACGACAGATCTATTTTGCCGGCGCCATTCGCGGCGGCCGGGAGGATGTGCGGATTTACGGGGAACTGGTCGGGCATCTCGCCGGCCTGGGCCGGGTTCTCACCTGCCATGTGGCCGATCCGGGGCTGGACGCCGCCGGCGACGAGGGGATCAGCGAGGCGGCGATCTTCAGCCGCGACATGGCCTGGCTAGACGGCGCCGATCTGGTCATCGCCGAGGTTTCGATCCCCTCGCTGGGGGTTGGTTACGAGATTGCCGCCGCGCAGGCGCGGGGCAAGCGGATTCTCTGCCTGTTCCGCAACGACGCCGCCCACTCCCTCTCGGCGATGATTGCCGGCAACCCCGCTCTCCGGGTTGGCCGCTACTCTACCCTTGCGGAGGCCAAGGATCATATTGCCGGCTTTTTCGCCGAGGTATGTGGTGGGACCGGTTGATGCGGGAAGAACTTGATTCGTTTGCCCGAAGTCCAGAGAAGGGGGATTCCTGATGCAGTTCGTTCGTCTGTTGCCGGTCATCCTGAGCGGCGTGCTTGTGGGCGCGCATTTTCTTCGCAACCAGCAGTGGCTGGCGGTGGCGATCACGGCGGCGGTGCTGGGGGTGTTGCCGTTACGGCGGAAATGGGTGGCCTATCTGGCGCAGGGAGGGCTTGTGCTGGCCGGCCTTGAATGGACGGGCACCGCGATGCAACTGGTGCAATACCGGCAATCCATGGGCCTGGCGTGGACCAGGCTGGCGCTGATCCTTGGCGGGGTGGCCCTTGTTACCCTGCTCTCCGCCCTGGTGTTCCGGCTGCGGCCACTGCGCCGGCGCTACGGCTTCATCGTCGGCCCGGAAGACGGCTGAACGCCGGCAGCGTTTCCGCGTTGGCCCAGCAGGTATCAGCATCCCCCCATCTTCTCATCCGGTTGGTGAACATGAAGCCCGTCCTCCTGTCGATCTCCATGCTTTTTTGCAGCAACATTTTCATGACCTTTGCCTGGTATGCGCATCTCAAGGAGTTGAACGGCAAGCCGTGGCTGCTGGCGGCGCTGGCAAGCTGGGGGGTGGCGCTTTTCGAGTACCTGCTGCAGGTGCCGGCCAACCGTATCGGCTATCAGGCCCTCAATCTCGGGCAGTTGAAAATCCTCCAGGAGGTGATTACCCTGAGCGTCTTCGTGCCCTTTGCCTTTTTGTACATGAAGGAGCCGTTGAAGCTCGATTACCTGTGGGCCGCGTGCTGCATCCTCGGCGCGGTTTTTTTCATCTTTCGGCAGAAGCTGTTCGGGGCCTGAACCCCGGCGGCGGAGGGAAGCGGCGATGCCCAAGCGACACGAAAACAACAGCGGCCTGGTTTACTCCACCGAGCAGGGCAGGCTCTGCCCCGGTTGCGGCAAGGCGCACGGCCGGTGTGGCTGCAAGGCGGAGAGGAAACGGCAGGTCAGGGCGGACGGTATCGTTCGACTCTCCCTCGAAACCAAGGGGCGCAAGGGCAAGGGGGTGACCGTCGTCACCGGCCTGCCCCTGGCGGATGAGGATCTCAAGCAGTTGGCCAAGCGGCTCAAGCAGCAATGCGGCAGTGGCGGCACGGTCAAGGAGGGGGTGGTTGAGATTCAGGGCGATCACCGGCAGCCGCTGCTCCTCGAACTGCAAAAACAGGGATATACGGTCAAGCTGGCGGGCGGCTGAGTTCTCCCGCCCGGAAGGGGGAAGGCGCATGCGGATATGGGATCTCGATCCGGGCTTTCTGAACGACAGGAGTCTGCTGGGCGAACATCGGGAACTGCACGGTATCGTCTCCATCCTGGTCAACCGGAAGAAGGGGTACAGTCGCCACCCCGAAACCTTGCGGTGGCGCGATTGCCTTGGCGGATTGGCGGTGCGGCATCGCCAGCTGGTGGCCGAGATGGATCTGCGCGGCTTTCAGCATCGGAGCCCGTTGCCCGGCCTTGCGCAGGCGATGAGGTGGCCGGCGATTTGGATCGATCCGCCAGCCGGTCAGTATCAAATCCTCGGGCGGAAGTATCTGGAGCGGCCACCGGGGCGCATCCCGCTGCCCCGCAACTGCCAGGAGCTGTGGGCGAGGCATAAGTATTCGGTGATGGCCAGGGACTATAATGCCTATCGCCGCTACGGCAGCGAGGTGGCGGCGGGGAGGATCGGTTTTGCGCGGCTGGCGCCGGAACTGATCGGCTGGCTGCGCACCCCGCCGCCAGCCGGTGCGCTCGACAACGCCCTCCTGCACATGTGGGGCTACGTCTCCACCCTGGCCGCGGAAAAACCGCCATCCCATTCCCAGGCGCGGCTGCTTGCCGAGATCCGTCGGCTGGCGATGGACCCTGCGGGGCCCGCGTATCTCAAACATTCCACGGCGCTTGGCGAACTGGCCTGTTGGTGCGGTGTCAACGGTTCTGCAGATAGCTGAAGATGTTGTTGATCATCTCGTTGTCGGGAAAACGGCGGTGCAGGTCGTTGATGATCGCGGCCGCCTGGTCGCGGCGGTCGGTCTTGAGGTAGAGCTTGCTCAGGTTGAGCAGGTAGGTGGCGTTGTCCGGCAGCAGTTGCAGGCATTTTTCGTACTGGCGCGCCGCGGCCGGCAGGTCGCCGCTGTTTTCAAGGGCGGCGGCGAACTGGGCGAAGATGGACGCCGCTTCCGGGATGGGTTGTTCCGCCTTGTCGAGAAAGGCGGCTGCTTCCGCGAGCTTGCCCCGGACCAGATAGGCCTTGCCCATCTTGATCAGGTTGAGATCCGAGGGGTTTTGCTGCAGCACCGCTTCAAACTGGCTCTTGGCCTGTTCTTCCATCCCCAGGCTGAGATAGAGCTTGCCGAGATCGATCTTCAGGTCGAGGTTGGTGGGGTAATGGAGGTTGGCCTTGGTCAGGTGGGCGACGGCGTCGCCGCACTGGCTTTCCGCCATGCAGACCTTGCTCAGGAGATGCATGGCGCGGCTGGTGGGGGTGGCGATCAATTTTTTCAGGTATTGCTGCGCCTTCTCATAGTTTTTCTGGCGGTAGTAGCATTCGCTGAGCAGGTGGAGCGCTTCGGGGTTGCTGGCAATCCCCTCGATGGCCAGCGTCATTTGGATCGCCTGTTCGTAGTCCCGCTGCAGAAACACGGTGCGAGCCGCCTGCAGCGCCTTCTGGCTTGGGGACTGTTCCTGGGCCTGCTTGCGGATCAAGCCGATGGCGTTTTGCAGGCCGGCCTCGGTAACCTCGCCGGCGAGGATGTGATTAACGCCTTCCTCCCCGGCGGCACGGGATTTTTCTTCATCCGCCCCGTCAAACAACATCAGCACCGGCAGGTCGAGGTAGCGCGGAATTCGCCGGATCAGGCGGAGAAGTTCCACGCCGGTCATCCGCGGCATGGAATCCGCGACAATGACAAAATGCACCTGGTGGGCATAGAGAACATCCCGGGCGGAGCGGGCGTCGCCGACGGCCTTGATGCGGCAACCGCCGTCGCCGGCGAGGAGGTTCGCCACCGATTCCCGCCGTTCCTGCCGGCTGTCGACGATTAGATAGTCGATGGGGGTTGGCTCGGTTGCTGCCGGCATGGTTCCTCCTGACGGATTTTTTTAAGAATAACTCATGTCAAAAAGAAGATAACACGATGGGGGAAGAAAAAACCAGCGGCAAAGAGCATTCGAGCCGCTGGCAGGAACCCCGAGCAAGGGAAGGGGGGACCGGGCGGCCGGCAAGGAGATCAGCTGTCGCAGAAGAGCGGGGAAATCCCTTGATCCACCACGTGGATGAGGGAGGTGTGTTTTTCCGGATCGAGTTTGCCCTCTTTTGCATCGCATTCAAGGAGGTAGGCGACATCCGCCCATTCGTTCAGCCCCATGTTGAGCAGGCCGCCCTTGAGGCTGTGCGCGGCCAGTCGGAGGCCGGCGGCATCGCCGGTCGACAGGGCAAGCTCCGCGTCGTCCAGGTAGCCGGCCAGGGTCAGGCGGAAGGTGTTGAGCAGAAGGTCAACCCGTTCCGGCGGAATCCGGCAGGCGGAAACCAGGTGTTTCCTGACCATTTTGGGGCAGGCCACGGTTTTGGGAAAATGTTGTTGCATCGTCGCCGCTTGCTCCTTGTGTGCATGTTCTGGCCGTGGTTCGACACCGGGCTGTGCGGTGCTGAACAGCTGTTTCAGGATCGAATAGACGTCTTCGGGCAGAAAGGGCTTGGTGATGTAGTAATCCATGCCGGCGCCGATGCACATCTCGCGGTCGCCGGCCATGGCGTGGGCGGTCATGGCCACGATCGGGATGTGGGCGCCGTTGATTTCCTTTTTCAGTCGGCGGAGCAACTCCTGATTCACCTCGCCGGATATCTCCTTGTTCTGTTCGCATTGCCGGATGATTTGGGCGGTGGCAAGGCCGTCCAGCACCGGCATTTGCACGTCGAGGAGGATGGCGTCAAAGCGGTGCTGGCATAACTGTTCCAGCGCCTCCAGGCCGTTGGCGGCCTCATGGATATTGTGGCCGCCGTTTTCCAGCACCAGCCGCGCCAGTTCCCGATTGGCGCTGTTGTCCTCCACCAGTAAAATCCGCAGGGGCGGCATGGTCAAGGCGGCATCATGCTGCGTTTTTGTCGTCTGCAGGGTGTAGGTCTGGCATCTTCCGCCCTTCAGGGCGGCTTCCATGGCCTCCTCCAGTTCCTGTCGCCCCGGGGGTTTGCTCAGGCAAAAGGTGATGCCGAAATCCTTGCACCACTTGCAAGGGGTTGCCGAGACCGCGGCGTGCAAGACGATCACCGGGGTCTTTGCGTATTGCTGTTCCTTGCGGATCAGTGTCAGCTGTTCCGTAATCCCTTGGGAGCCCAGGCGTTGCTCAAGAAGGATAAGGTTAAACGGCGCGCTTTCTTCCCGCGCCCATCTGAGCTTGTCGATGATTTCCTGGCCGCTGCCCGCCTCGCTGCACGGGAACCCCCAGCCGTTGATGTTTTTTTGCAGGATCTGGCGGTATTGGGGGTTTTCGGCGGCCACCAGAATCGGCATCCGGGCCGGCAATCGGTCTGGGCCGACGTTGCAGGAGGGGCGGTTGGCGATGGCGCCCAGGGGGAAACGGGCGCTGAAGTGAAAGGTGCTGCCCTTGCCGAGAGAGCTTTCCAGCCAGATATCGCCCCCCATCATCCGGCAGAGTTTCTTGGAGATTGCAAGGCCAAGGCCCGAGCCGCCCTTGGCCCTGGCGATGCTCTCGTCCGCCTGGGTGAAATCGTCAAAGATGCTGCGCTGTTTTTTCTCGGGGACGCCGACGCCGGTATCGGTCACCGAAAAATGCAGGGTGGTGGTTTTCCCATCGTCTTGCCCCTCCATTTCCCGGCATTGCAGGAACACGGACCCGGATTCGGTGAATTTGACCGCATTGCTCAACAGGTTGAGAATGATCTGGTTGAGACGCATCTGGTCGCCGACCAGGGCGGTAGGTGTTTGGTCAGCCAGGTGGGAGAATATCTCCAGCCCCTTTTCATGGGCCCGCATGGCCATGGTTTTGATCGCCGCGTCCATGGTTGCCTGCAGATCGAAGGCCAGCGCCTCCATGCTGAGCTGTTCCGCTTCGATCTTGGAAAGATCGAGGATATCGTTCAGCAACCGGAGCAGGCCGTTGGCGGAATCCTGCACGGTTTTCAGGTAGTGATACTGCTCGATGGAAAGCCTGGTGTTGAGGGCCAGGCGGTTCATGCCGATGATGGCGTTCATCGGGGTTCTGATTTCGTGGCTCATGCTGGCGAGGAAGGCGCTTTTGGCCCGGGTGGCCGCCTCCGCGTCCTCCTTGGCGGCGCGCAGTTCTTCACCGGCCAGTTTCTGGAGCGAGATGTCGCGGAGAATGAGCAGGATATGGGGGACCCCCTTGAAATCAAAGGAGGTTCCTTTGATCTCGACCGGAAAGGAGCCGGCGTCTTTGCCGAGGCTCACCGCTTCCATGTGGAGGTCGGCATCCGTGGAGCAGTCACGGATGAACTGCGCAAAGGCCTGCTGGCAAGCGGGCTGGAAAAGATCCCGCGCGGAGCGGCGGTTGAACTCCTCCTGCGAGTATCCGAACATCGCCGTCGCCCGGGCATTGGCCTCGATGACCCGCTCGTCGAGATCGAGAACCAGCAGGCCGTCGGTGGTTGAGTTGAAGATGCTGCGGTACTGGGTTTCTTTTTCCTGGAGCGATGCCGCGGCGAGCTTGCGGGCGGTGATGTCACGGAAGATGATCACGGCCCCGTTGACGGTCTTGTCCGCTTCGAGGATCGGGGTGGTGGTGTAAGCGACCGGGAAGGAGGTGCCGTCCGCGCGCCGGAAGTTTCCGTCGTTGCGGATGGCGTCCTGCGGAAGGGGGCTTGGCAGGGATTCCTCTTCCAGGCCGATGATTTCCTGGAGTGTTCTGCCGTGCATTTCCTGGTTGTGCAAGCCCAGCATGGTTTCGGCGGCCTTGTTGCAGAAGGTTACCTTGCCTTCGCGGTCAAGACCGAAGATACCCTCGCCGGCCGAATCGAGAATCAGTTTCAGATGGCGTCGCAACCCCTCTTTTTCCCGTTCCGACTTCTTCAGCTCGGTGATGTCGAATACCGAACCGATCAGACCGATAACGCCGCCGCTCTCGTTGGTGACCGGGGTTTTGTAGATGATCAGGTGTTGATCGGCGTCGTCGGTAACGCCGTGGGCCGTTTCGTATTGGTGGATACCGCCTTCGGCGAGAAGCTCATGCTCCCTCTTTCTATGCTGGGCGCTTTGCTCCTTCGGATATACATCGTGGCCCGGTCTGCCGATCAGCTGTTGCTGGTCGACCCCGAGCAGTTCGGCGTGTGCCTTGTTGTAGCCCAGGTATTTGCCGCTGGTGTCCTTGTAGAAAACCGGGGTGGGGATCGAGTCGAGCAGCGCCTGCTGAAAGTGCAGGTTGTGGCGGGTTTTGTCCGTGAACGCCTTGTGCAGGGCGAGCAGGAGAAGGCTCAGCAGGGTAACGAGGGCATAGGTGAGAAGGTAGCTTTTTTGGATCGCCGCCCCCGCGAAATCGCGGGTATAGGAGAACAGGTAGCCGGCCACCGCTCCCTCGATGTTGCGGACCGGGATAAAAACGGCGAGAAAGTCTTCGCCGATTGCATTGCATTCGGCGACAAATGGTTCCTCGGCGCGGAGTTTTCTGGCGAAGGCGGTGGATTTTCGCAGATCCGCGGCAATTTTCTGCAGGGTTGCGTCATCGATGTGGAACTGGTGGTCGGCGGGGTTTTCCATGTCCTTCTTTTCGACAACGAAGTCGTCGCTCAGGCGAGAAGGCAGGTAGTTGGCGTGCTGATCGGAAAAGAGCGCCTGCTCGGCGATTTTTTTCTTGAGGATGAAGAAGTATTCGGCCGGGTACGCCTTGATGAGGCTTTTTTGTATGGCGTAAAAGGGAACACTGACCTCAACGCTGCCAACATGGGCATTTTGATGCAGGATGGGAAAGAGATACCGGAAGGCGTGAAAATTTCGCCCTTCCTCGAATCCTTCCACCGCCCTTTTTTCGGTGTTGGCGATCCGAACCCCGGGGCGGAAGCGAAAGAGCGGATCATCAAAGATTTCCGGCCTGTGCATGCGTAAAAAGGTGACGCCGTCGGGGAAATGGAAATGGAACTGTCTGAACCCGTTGTCGAGCAGGAGGCGGTAGGTGGGGGTCAGCTTCTGGCGGAGCTCGTTGCGGAGTTTGGTCCGGGTGGGGGTGTCGGCCGGGTATGCCGCGGCGATGATGCTGGTTATCGGCGGCTGGTTGATGATTTCGTCAAAGACGATATTGGCGACCCGGCTGTAGGAAAAAAGAACGGTTTCGAGGTTGGCGTTTGTCCTGGTGACGACGTCATTGTTGACGAAATCCCTTTTCTGCTGTTTTTCCGTGTACAGAAAGCCGACCAGCAGCACCTGCGACAACACGAATATCAGCAGATACGCCCTGCTGCCGGGTTCGGTGAATTTTTTCAACATATTCCTTCCGGGTGTGGAAATCCGTGCCGGTGCCGGTGCGAAGAGATGCCGGTGCGGGCCGCCGCCTTGTCTTGCGCGCGATTGCGGGTATCTTGATGATGCTCCTGGGTACTCTTCAAACCTTGCTTGTATCATGGGAAAACGGTATAAAGATACAATTAGCAATATTAGGAATATGGTCGGGGGGGTGTCAATAGGCACCGGTGGTGAATCGCGTTGGGGTTTGCTTAGGTTGCGGGGCGGAGAGTTTATTCGTCGCCTAGGCAAGATGTTTGCCGGACGCCTCCCGATTGTTTCCGGATCGTTTGTTTTCGGGAGGTGATATGGCGGCTACTCTGGTTGACTGGTCAAGGGGGTTCGAAACCGGTCTCGACTGGCAGGATGCGCAACACCGGGAACTGTTTGATCGTCTTGTCGCCCTGGATAGGGCCATTGAGCAACGGCAGAGCAGGGAGGTCGTTTCCCGGACCCTGGAGTTTCTTGACGACTATGTGGAGACCCATTTCGGCCAGGAAGAGGAGTGGATGCAAACAACTTCCTATCCGGAGGCGGCTCGGCATCGGGCCGAACATGAGGATTTCCGCTTGATGCTGGCCACCTTTCACCATTTCGTGACCCGGACCCGCAAGCTGGTTCTGGCGACCAAGATCCGGGCGGAGTTGAACCAGTGGTTCCTGCGGCACATCCAGACAACCGACAAGCGGCTGGGCGGGTTTCTGAAAAAAATGGGGGCGGGCGCCTGAGGGATTTTGGCCGGGCGTGTCGCCGCCGAGGTGAAAAAAAGGGCGTATTGCTTTGGCAAGCGCCCTTTTTTGCGTATAATGGGCAAAATTTTTTAAGCGAAAAGGATTTGCCGTGAGCACTCGACAAAAAAGTTGCCGCCAGTGCGGAACCTGTTGCCGCAAGGGCGGTCCAAGCCTGCACCACCAAGACATCGACCTGTTGCGGCAGGGTGGAATCGGTTATCGGCAACTGGTAACGATTCGGGCGGGAGAGTTCGTCTATTCCCCGGTCAGCGGCGCGGTTGAGGCGGCGGCCGGCGAACTGGTTAAGATCAACGGCCGCGCCGGCGAATGGACCTGCCTTTTTTTGGAGGAGAACCGATCCGCCTGCGGGATTTATGACCGTCGTCCGCTTGAGTGCCGTTTGCTCAAGTGTTGGGATCCCGAGGAACTGCTGGCGGTGGCGGGGCGCGACACGATCCGCCGCGCCGACATTATCCCGGCCGGGGATCCGTTTTTGGAGCTGATTGCGCACCAGCAGCGGGAATGTCCCGCCGATGCGGTGGCGACGGCCACGGCCGGGTGGCGGAGCGAGCCGGCAAACGAAAAATGTCGGGATTTGCTGGCGGATCTGGTGCGCCGGGATCTGGCCTTGCGGAACCACGCCGTTGTCGATCTCGGGTTGCCGGCGGAGATCGAATTGTTTGTCTTCGGCCGGCCGCTGTTCAAGCAGTTGGCGGGATTCGGGGTCGGCATCCGGGAAGTGCACGGGCGTATTGAATTTTTATGGCCCTGAGGGGGCAAAGAGGCTCATGGTGAGGCAAACCGGTCCGGAGGGAAACATGTTGCGCTCCTTTGAGGAGTTGCGGTCGCGGCTCAAATCCATCGTGTACGATCAGGGTTCGGCCGTGGACGAGGTTGTGGATGCCTTTGTGCAGATGGCCTATAAGCCTGTCGAGGCCCCGCCGCGCGCCTTTTTTACCTTTCTTGGCCCCAGCGGGGTGGGCAAGTGTTTCCTGGCCGAGGCGTTGACCGCGCATGTTGACGATCTGGACGGCATCAAGCTGTTCGACATGGAGCAGTATGCCGATCTGGAGGAGGGTGCTCGCCTTCTGGGCATTCCCGGCGGCGAAGCGGGGCAGGAGGGCGAGTTGCCCCGTTTTGTCCGCGACAATCCCGGCGGCGTCGTCATCTTCGACAATATCGAGAAGGCGGACAACAAGCTGCAACTCGCCATCCTGGATCTGATCAGCAAGCGGGGCGCGGAAAGCATCCTCGATTGCGGCGGTCTGGTGGTCGTTTTCACCTCGACCCTTGGCGGCGGGCTTTATAAAAACGGTGAATTTCGGCGCTCCTTCGCGGAAAACAAGCCGCGCGGCCAAGGGGTGCTGCTGGATGCCCTGGCAGCCGAGAAAAAGGTGGTCTACGAACAGATCCAGCCCGCCATCGCCCCCAAACTGCTCGCCGCCATGGCGCGAAGCTATCTGGTCCTCTTCAACCCCCTGAGCCTGGAAACCATGGTGCGGGTCGGCGCCGAATCCCTGCGCAGGTTTACGGATCATTTCATCAAGAAGAGCGGGATTGCCCTGCGCTATCCGAAATTCGAGCCGCTGGCGACCCTGCTGACCCTCTCCTTCGCGCCGGACATGACCATGCGGCGGGTCCGGCAGAAGCTTCCGGATCTGATTCTCGACAAGATCACCGGCAGCATCCGGGAAACCGATCGGCCCCCTGCCCGGATCACCTTTGCCGTTTCCAGGGCGGCGGCCGACTTTCTCGCCGCGCTCCTGCGGGAAAACGGCGAACTGCTTCGCCGGCTGTTCAAGAACAATGAAACCGTGGAGCTCGAATGGGGGCGGGTGCGACGCGACGATCGGGTAACCTTTACCGTGCGGAGCGCACAGGTGCGCCGGCTGCCTCCGGCCGGAGATTTCGTGCGGGAAGAGGGGCCGCGAATCGAGTATTCCGGCATCGGCTTTGACGATATTGCCGGCAACAGCAGCGTCAAGCAGAGCTTGCGGGAGATTATCGCCATCCTCCGTTCGCCCGAGAAGATACAGCGATTCGGGGTCGAGATGCCCAAGGGGGTGTTGCTGTCCGGGCCTTCCGGGGTCGGCAAGACCATGCTTGGCAAGGCCTTTGCCAAGGAGGCGGGGCTGCCGTACGTGTTTGTGGCCAGGGGCGAGTTGTTTGATCCGGGCTATCTGCGGCGGGTCTATCAGAAGGCGCGGGAGTATGCGCCGAGCATCGTTTTTCTGGACGGCATGGATGTCAAGGGGGTGGTGGAAGGGGTGGTGACGCCGGTCCCGGAGGATCCGTTGGTCATGGAAATCGACGCGGTTTCCGGAGACCCCAACGAATTTGTCTTTACCGTCGCCACCGCCAACAGCCGCGACGAGGTGGGGGGGGCGCTGTTGGAATCCGGACGTATCGATATCTTTATCGAAGCCCCGGAACTCGACCGCGAGGCGCGGCGCTTCTTTATCGATAAGATCCTCGAAAAGCCCAACGACGGCCGGATCGACGTGGAGAAGGTGGTCCGCTATCTGTCTGGCATGAGTTGCCACGACCTGCGGCGCATCGGCAAGGAGGCGTCGCTTTCGGCCATCCGTCAGGGGCTCGATCAGATCACCGAGGAAATCCTCATCGAGCAGATCAACATCATCAAATACGGCAGCAAGGTGGAGAAGAAGCACATCCGCAACCTTGAGGAGGATCTCAAGGTCACCGCCTACCATGAGGCCGGTCATGCGGTGCTTTCTTATATATTGTTGCCCGAGATCAAGATCGAGCAGGTGACCATCGCCCCCCGCCTGCAGACCCTGGGCTTTACCGCCTATTCCACCGAGGATTTTATCGGCAACGTGACCCGGCAGGAGGTGTTCAACAATATCTGCGTGCTGCTGGCCGGGCGGGCCGCCAACATCAAGCAGTTCGGGGAGCGGGGCATTGATTCCGGGGCCGCCAATGATCTGGAGGTGGCGACCCATCAGGCCTATCTCGCTGTCGCCAATCTGGGCATGGATGAGGAGCTGGGCAACGTGCAGGCCGACACCCTCTGCCAGCATGTCAGCCGGCAGCTGTTTTTGCGGACGGTTGAAAAACGGGTGCAGGTCTGGATCAGCGACGCATCGGCCAGGGCGGAAAAACTGGTGGCGGAGCACTGGGATAAGATCGAGAGGCTGGCCACGGTTCTTATCCGGCAGGAGATTGTCGACGGGGCCGAGCTGGAGGCGATCATGGCCGAAGGCGGCGGAGTCGCGGAATAGCCCCGGCCGGGCGAATTATTTTTTGCGATTGCTGAATGGCCGCTCAATTTTAATTTGATGTGAAATCAGATATTTGTGGTGAAATTGAAATTATTCTGGTAGGGGTTGCTTATGCATAAATAAATAGGTAGCCTATTGCAATGGTTGAACGATCCACATATTGTCGAAAATCTGGATTCCTGTATAGTGACTTTTGATGAAGAGGGCCGGGCTGTTTGGCCCGGTTTTTATACTGACCTGGGAACAGTTTTTTTGAGAGAGAGGGAGGAGTAATGAGTACTCAAGTGAAAGGTGTGAAAAAGTTTGCATGGCTTCTGGGGATGGCCGCCATTCTGGTTGGGTCCTGCCTGACGGGTCAGGCGATGGCATCGTCCGTGTTGTCCACCGACGACTGTATCAAGTGCCACGAGGGGCCGCCGCGTGATATCGCCGCCAACGGGAAGAGACACAAGGAAAAAGTGACCTGTCTTGACTGCCATGTCGGCCATCCGCCTTCGGTTCGGGATAATATTCCCAAGTGCAGCAAGTGTCATCATGCCGAGGATCGCGCCCATTTCGGTCTGGACAACTGTCTCGGCTGTCACAGCAATCCGCATACCCCGCTGGATATCACCCTTCCCGCCAACGTAACCGCTCCCTGTCTGACCTGTCATACCGACCAGCGGGCGTCGCTTGAGCAGTATCCCAGCAAGCACACCACCAACGTCGAGTGCAGCACCTGTCATCGTGAGCGGCACGGTTATATTCCCAAGTGTTTTGAATGTCATAAGCCGCATCGCGAAGGCCAGCAGCAGAGCGATTGCCTTACCTGCCATAATCCGCATCGGCCGTTGAAGGTAGAGTATCCTGATAACGTTGCCTCCGAGAATTGCGCCGCCTGCCACGGGGTTGCGTTCGACATGCTGCGGGCAAGCAACGCCAAGCACAAGACCTTCGAGTGCGCCTTCTGTCACGCCAAGGTTCACAAGACGGTGCCCAAGTGCCAGGATTGTCACGGCATGCCGCATCCGGCCGGAATCCACAATAAGTTCCCGGTGTGTGGCTCCTGTCACGGTGTAGCGCATAACATTGTCAAATAATAAAGTTCAACTTTAGGAATATAGTGAGATGAAACAACAACAGACAATCTTGACTAAGGTAAGACGGGCTTTGCTGGCTGCGTTCTGTGTTGCGGTCATGGTTTCACCGGTCGCGGCCGGTGAGATGGTAAAGGTGCCGCATACGCCGGAGTTGTACGAGAAAACTCCGGAGGCATTAACCCCGGCGCAGTGCGGGCAGTGCCATACCCGTCATTTCGACAACCTGCAGAAAGACGGGCGCAAGCACCAGTTCGCCTGCCAAAACTGCCACACCAAGTTCCACGCCTATAATCCGACCAAGGGCAACTATGCCGATCTGATGCCCAAGTGTCAGGATTGCCACTTGAGCCTGCCGCACGGTGAGCAGTTCACCGAGTGTCTGAAGTGTCACACCAACCCGCATACGCCGCGCAATGTGCCGTTCAGCGACTATCTCAAGTCGCAGTGCGGGATCTGTCATGCCGGCCCCGGCGGCATGCTGGCGCAGTTCCCCAGCAAGCATACCGAGCAGGGATGTACCGCCTGTCATACCAAGCACGGCCTGATCCCGACCTGCTTCGATTGCCATGAGCCGCATATCAAGGGCCAGGTCTATGAGGATTGTCTGACCTGTCATAATCCGCACAAGCCGCTGGAGATCATGTTCCACGGCGAGGAGACCAAGGTCGATACCTGCCAGGCTTGCCATGGCGAGGTGTACGGCAAGTGGTCGACCACCGAGGCCAAGCACGGCAAGGTGAGCTGCGCGCGGTGTCATGAGAAGCACGGACAGATTCCGCAGTGTCAGAAGTGCCATAACTATCCGCACGGCGAGGCGATTCACAAGCAGGTGCCGAGATGTCTTGATTGCCATCTCGATGTTCACAACCTGCCGGTGCGTCCCGGTGTGAAGAAGTAACACCGGACGGTCCAGCCGGTCCTGTGGTTGGCCGGCTGCGGATTTCCAGGCGGAGTCTCGATGAGAGGCTCCGCCTTTTTTTATGTATGATTGCGTGCCGGCCGCGGGCGGGAAGCGTTGTGTAACAAGGAGGACGATGGTGAAGGATTATTTGTTGCGGGGGGTGACCAAGGTCGGGAACATGCGCGGGATTGCCTGCGTCACCACGGATATGGTCAATGAGGCCTGCCGCCGGCATAATCTATCGGTTACCGGGGCCGTGGCGCTGGGACGGGCGATGACCGGCGGCGCGTTGATGAGCGCCCTGCTGAAGGATAACCAGCGTCTGGCGCTGAGGTTTGAGGGCAACGGCCCGTTGCGGAAAATCATGGTGGAAGCGGACAGCGCGGGCGGCGTGCGCGGCTGCCTGGGCAACCCGGCGGCGGAGATGTTTTCGGCGTCGGGCAAGGTCGACGTGGCCGGCGCGCTGGGGCGGGCCGGGTTTTTGACCGTGATCAAGGATATTGGCCTCAAGAGCCCCTATCAGAGCAAGATTCAGCTCGCCAGCAGCGAGATCGGCGAGGATCTCGCCTTCTATTTCACCGAGTCGGAGCAGATCCCCTCGGCGGTAGGATTGGTCGCCGTTCCGGCCGCGGACGGCGCCATTGCCGTGGCCGGCGGTTTTTTGATCCAATCCCTGCCGCCCGCCGATGAGTCCCTGGTCGAGGCCATGATCGCCAGGATTGGCGAGATGGCGCCGCTCTCCACGTATCTCGAACAGGAGGCAGGCCCCGAAGGCTTGCTGGCGGCATTGTTTGTCGATACGCCGTTGTCGATGCTCACCCGGCAAGATCTCGACTTTCGCTGCACCTGTAGCCGCGCATCGGTGCAAAAGGTGTTGGCGGCGATGGATCGTGATGAAATTGCGGCCATTATCGCCGAAAAGGGTGAGGTCGAGGTGGTCTGTGAATTCTGCAAAAGCCGATATGGATTTTCGTCGCTCTGACGCGTTCCATGTGCCTTTACTTGACCTCCTTGAGATTTTTTCCCTCCTGCAGCAGTAACGCGAACTCCTTTTCTGGCAGCGGTCTGCTGAAGAAATACCCCTGCATCTGATCGCATTTCCGCTCCCGGAGGAAGGCGACATGGTCGGCGGTTTCCACGCCTTCGGCGA
>DHYT01000221.1:8561-13685 GCA_002415465.1 Desulfobulbaceae bacterium UBA5123 | reverse complement strand
CTTGGCCTTCCTGACCAGCATGCTCCGCCCGCGCAGCTGCTCCCTGTAGGGCGCGCAGACGGCCGGATAGGCATCCACGTCGGCGGTGATAAGATGATGGGGGACGATATCCTTGAGGTAATCGAACCAGAACAGGGATATCTTGGTCAGCACCGCCCCCTTGTCCGGGATCGGTTCCGCCATCACCACGTCGAAGGCGGAGATGCGATCGGTCGCCACCATCAGCAGGTTGCCCTCAACCTCGTAGAGATCGCGCACCTTGCCGCGATTGAGGAGATTCAGTCCGTCGAAATGGGTCTCGGTAATACTCTTTGCCATGATAGTCGCCCTCAGCTCAACAAAATCGATATTGTGCGGGTGTTGCCGCCGCACTGTTACGGCCGGCGCCCCGCCACAACGAAAAATCCTTCTCACGGTTAGCCCATCGGCGGGGGCGCCCCCCCCCCCNNCACGGTTAGCCCATCGGCGGGGTCGCCCCATGCCGCCCGGCCACATAACTGCCGCGCCGGTTGGCCTGTTCGAGACAGTCCGCCCATGGCCGATGCTGCAGATACCCTTCGATAAGGGTGGCGAAAAAGGCGTCCCCGGCTCCCACCGTGTCGGCAACCTTTACCGGAAAGCCGGGATGCGCGTGGCACTGATCGCCAGCCATCAGCCAGGCGCCGCTTCCCCCTTCGGTAACCGCCAAAACGGCAACATTATACTTTTTCAGGAGCCGTTGCGCGACCTTCTTTTTATCCTTGGCGTCGATTGCCGCCCACCTGCCGACCTGCAGCAATTCATCGCCGTTCATCTTGACCAGATCGGCGTTGGCCAGGGAGGCAAGAACCAGCTCCGGGGTGGTGAACGGCGGCCGCAGGTTGACATCATAAAACCGCGCCGCGGCTCGCTGCCTGAGGCGGCTGATCGTCTCCCGACTGCGCGGATCGCGTTGGGCGAGAGTGCCGAAAACCAGCGCAAACGGACCATCGCCCAGCAAAGCCTCCGCCTCCTCGTAGCAGATGGCGTCCCAGGCGGCCGGCGCGACAATATCAAAAGAAGGTTCATGGTCGCCGGCAAAGGAGACCTTGACGCAGCCGGTGGGCAGGGTCGGATCACGCTGCACCCCAGCCAAAGACAGGCCAAGCTCACGCAGACGCGGCAAGGTTTCCTCGGCCAGCGGGTCACAGCCGATCCGGGTGACGACCTGCACATTGACGCCAAGGCTGGCAAGATGATAGGCCACATTGACCGGCGCGCCGCCAAGAACACGACGATCCGGGAAGATATCCCAGACCGCCTCGCCCACCGACACGATCATCTTCCTGCCCAGGCCGTTTTTCAGCTCATGCCCCACGCTCATTTCTCGCCGCCCAGAAATCGATAATGGCTGATCCCGTCAAGAATCCCCGCCGCATGCCCCTGATCGCTGAAATAGGTCCGCCGCAGCCCCTGCAACGCATCGAGCTCAGGGCTGTGGTTGGCCACCACCACCCCGGCGGTGTCGCCCCGCAGCATGTCCTCATCGTTGCCGCAGTTGCCGCAGGCCAGGATCTGTGGCAGGGGGATGGCCCATTTATAGCTCAGATAGCGCACCGCCTTGCCCTTGGAGGCGCGGTACGGCAGGATATCCAGAAACTGGCCGCGCGAGAAGACCAGCCGATAGCGAAGCTTTGCCGCCTGCAGACGCCGATGCACCTCGGCCAGCATATCCGGATCGTCTTCCATGTAATAGCTGACCTTAAACTGCCGCTGGCTCTCCGATTCCTGCAGTTCCAGAAAATCGAGCTCAGCCAGCACCTCGCGGATCCGCCGCGGCTTCCAGAGATAGGAGAGATGGTGCTGCCACCCCTTGTCCGGGTGCAGGCCCGAACCGTAAAAGATCTCCGTTCCCACGGAACAGATAACGATATCCGGCAGGGGAATCCCGTTTTCCGCCAGCACCTCCTTGGTCATCTGCAGGCAACGGCCGGTGGCGACGCCCCAGGCCAAGGCATGCCGATTGGCGGCCAGCAGCGCCAGCAGTTCCACGGTTGACGCCTCGTCGCCAACCAGGGTGTCATCGATATCGCAGACCAGCAACCGGTCGATGGCGCTCAACCGTTCCCCGAACGCGGTTTTCCGCCCTTGGGACTTCCCGCTCATCTGACCGGGCATCGCCGCCCGCACCTCGTCGAACACCGCCAGCGTCTTGCGGCAATGGGTTTCCCAGGCATAATGCTCCCGCACGCCGTTGATGCCGTTGCGGGAATAGCGCTCCCACAGCTCCTTGTCCACCAGGATTTTCTTGAGCGCCCCGGCGATCTTGCCGGAATCGGTGGGGTCGATCAGCAGGCCGTTGTCGCAGTTGCCGATGATATCAGCGGGCCCCCCCTCCCTGGTGGCGATGATCGGCACCCCGCAGGCCGCCGCCTCGATGAGGGTCAAGCCGAACGGCTCCACCAGCGCCGGGTTGACGAACACCCCCTGGCTGTCGGCGCAGAGACGGTACAACTCGGGCACCTCGATGGAGAAATCATGCTTCTTGGGGATGGCGAGGCTGCCGTAGAGATCATAGCGATCCATGAGCAACAGCATCTCGGTAAGCACATTGCGCTCGTTTTCCTCCATCCCGGCAATGTTCTTGCGAATCCCGGCAAAGATGGCCAGGTTGGCGATGGCCTTCAGCTCCTTGTCCTCGCCGTAGGCGGTGATCAGACCGGCGATGTTCTTGCGCTGATCCGGCCGGCAGAGCGCGAGAATAAAGGGCTTCTGCGGATTGACCCAGAAGCGGTGCAGCTCATGGAGCAGGGTCATCCGGGCCTGCCGGGAGATCTCGTCATCGAGTTGCGGGTCGAGCTGCAGCGCGTAGTAGGGATAAAAGGTGTCGATGTCGATTCCGGGCGGGATTACCGTATAGCTGCCCTCCTGATGATTATCGTAGAGGCCGTACTGCTCACGGATTTCATGGTTGGTGCTGGTGATGACCTTTTCCGACTCCTTGATCACCCGCTCCTCGACCTGGATGCGGTGATCGATGCGATAGCGGCGGATGACCTCTTCCTCGGTCATCCCCTCGGCGAGCAGCTTTTCAAGCTTGTGCCGACCCATGGAATGGCCGGTGAAGACAAAGGGCCGGCCAAAGATACTGGCCAGTTCCTTGGCCACATAGCCGCCGTCGGCATAGTGGCCGTGAAAAAAATCCGGCACCCGACGGTCGATCTTGAGAAACTTGAGGGATTTATCGATGAATTCGTCGAGATGCGGCCAGAGCAGCTCCTTGCGGATATACCGGCGGCCGCCGCAGCGGATGCGAACGATGCGGGCCTTGTCGGAAAGGGGTTCCACAGGCACCGCGTAATCGGCCGAGACGCTCCGGTCGTCGATGAGCCGGGTTACCAGATCGACCCTGGCGACCTCGGGCTGCGCCGCCAGGGCGCGGGCCAGTTCCAGCACGTATTTGACTTGGCCGCCGGTGTCGGCGTCGCGGCCCAGCTCCGGCCGTTCGCCCCGGATCAAGCCATGGATACTGTAGAGTTGCAGGTACAGTCCTGATTCAGCCATTACTCCCCCTCAGGTCATGTTTTCTGCAGACAACCGCCGTGCCGGCCGCCACCCGCGCGCCGCGACTTCACCCCCGATGAAACCAACGTTTGATGTCCGAAACGGTGAACCGTTTCACCACCGGCCGCCCGTGCGGGCAATGGGAGAATATCTCCGCCTCCCGCATCCGGCGCAGCAAGGCGGTGATCTCTTCCGGCTGCAGGGTCTGTCCGCCCTTGATGGCCGCCTTGCAGGCCATGCTTGCCAGCACCGCCTCGGTCCTGGAACCGGCCCCGCCCCCACCCGACTCCAGTTGCGCCAGGATATCCCGGACAATCACCTCGGCCGCCAGTTGCGCGACAATGGCCGGCACCGCCTTCACCACATAACTGTCGCCTCCGAAGGGCTCGATGTCAACCCCGAGGGCCGAGATTTCCACGGCAAAACGATCGAGCAACCGCTTTTCCTCGCGATCGCATTCGATAACCCCGGGGAAGAGCAGCGTCTGCCGCGCCACGGCCCCGGCCGCATACTGCCGCTTCATCTCCTCGAACAGCAACCGCTCGTGGGCGGCATGCTGATCGATAACCACCAACCCCTCCTCCCCCTCGCAGAGGATGTAGGTGCCGAGCAACTGGCCGATGGGGCGCAGGGCGTCGGCATCGACGGAACACGCCGGCGGCGGAACAGATGGCTCAGACGCCGGCGGGCATGCCGCCGCCCCCAGCGCCGGTTCCGGTTCACGGCTGGCCGGCGGCGCAAACGTCAACTCCGCTTGCGCCCAGGTCGACGCCGGCGCCGCGACCGATGCCGGGCCGGGGAGGGGGGAGGAAGGCTCCGGCCGCCGCATCCTCGGCGGCGGCACCACGAACAGTTCCTCCTGCAAGGCCCGCTGGTAACGCGCCATCCCCTCGCGGGCGGCAAGGGATATCAGTTGCTGCACCAGGGTCGGCCGTTGAAAACGGACTTCCTGCTTGGTGGGATGCACGTTGACATCAACGCTTTCCGGCGGCGCCTCGATGAAGAGCGCCCCGGCCGGCCGCGCCCCCTTCATCAAAAAACCGCGCAGCCCTTCCGCCAGCGCGTGCACGACCATCCGCTCACGAATCACCCGGCCGTTGACAAAGATCCGCAGCCGCCCGGCCGCGCCCACCATCTCGTCGGGCGGGACAAGATACCCATGCACCCTGACGCCGTCCGCCGCCTCGTCGAGCCGCACCAGTGGGGCGTTGGCCGCCCGCCGCCCGCCCACCGCGCGCACCCGCGCCTCCAGATCGTCGGCCATTGCCGGCAGGCTGAAAACCTCGCGCTCATCCACCTGATACGAAAACCCGAGCAGCGGATAGGCAAGCGCGTAATTTTTCACCACCTCTTCGATATGGGCGAGTTCGGTCGACGCGGTCTTGAGGAATTTCTTCCGGGCCGGCATGTTGCCGAAGAGATCGCGCACCTCCATCACCGTCCCCTTGGCGCACCCCATCTCATGCACCTTGAGCACCCGGCCGTGGCGGATCTCAACCCGCGCCCCCAATTCGGCGTCGGCGGGGCGGGGGGGGGTGGGGGGCCCCCCGCGGGGGGCCGGGCCCCCGGGGGGCCGGGGGGGCCCCCGCCGCCGTCGGGCCC
>DHYT01000221.1:0-8528 GCA_002415465.1 Desulfobulbaceae bacterium UBA5123 | reverse complement strand
ACCACCTCGCCCGCGGCGATGCGGTTGGCTAAATTTTCGGGAAGAATCCTGATCCTGGACACAATTTACAGATTACTCTCGATGTTGAGTTCAAGCCAGTGCGCGTCCCACCACTCGATGGGATTGACGAAGATGCCGTTCACCATCATGCTGAAATGGAGATGGTCGCCGCCGGCCATGCCGGTGGCCCCGGTCCGCCCCAGCGTGCCGTCCTTCTCGACCATCTCCCCGACCTTGACATCAATCTGGTTCAGATGGGAGTAAAGACTGAAGATGCCCATCCCGTGGTCGACGATCACCGTGTTGCCGTAAATCCCGAGATAGTCGGCAAAAACCACCCGGCCCCGGTTGGCGGCGCCGACCTCGGCATGCTTGGTGGAGGCCAGGTCGATGCCGAGATGAACCTGATTGTCGATCTCCTCGTTGTTGTAGAAATAGGTGCGGTAATCGGCATACCCGGCCCGGTTACTCCCGGCCAGACGCCCGAACCCGCCCTGCCAGAAGCGTTCCGGCGCCGAGGTGGCGCACACCTCGGCGATCCGTTTGTTATTCTCCTGACGAATCCGGGTGTTGATGGTGATATATTGCTCCAGCGGCGTGCCGACGAGCTGTTCGGTGTGGGCCGCGAACTCCGGCAGCTTGCTGGCAAGGAAATCATCACTGATGTTGATCCGGTCAACCTTTTTCGGCGACCGCCGCAGGAGCATGCCGAAATCACCCCGGCCGACGTTGCCGGCCAGGTCGGTTGCGGTGACGTACGCCTGGACGATCTTCTCGGCGTCAAAACGGATGGCGATGGTCGCCCCATACACGCCTTCGCCATGGGCCGGGAGCGGATATCCGGGATGAAAATCCCCATCGATGACAACCCCGTGCCGGGCCGCCGGCTCGCTCAGGTGATACACAACCGCGCCGGAACCGCCGGCCTTGATATAGTTCGGCGAAGCGGTGATCTGCACGCTGGGCGGCCTGGTGTCGATGGCCGCCGGAAAAGAGGCGGCGACAATATTCCCGGTCCGCCAGTGCCACCAGGAATAGTCATGGGCGGTGACCACCAGCCGGGCCTCGCCGTCGGTAAACTTATGCGCCTTGGCATCGACGTCAAACTCCTCCGCAACCTGCTCCGGCCCGGCGACAATGACGAAACCGGTCCCGTCGTACCGCTTTTCATACACCGTGACCCGGTGTCCGCCCTGCTCCAGGGCCACCGTGAACCGCCGCACGCCGCTCTTGGCATCGCTGATCGTCACCCCCACCCGCTTGCTGGCGCCGAGGTGAGCGATATCCGTCGTCACCGCGATCTGCGGCAACTCCATCTCATAGAGCTTCATGCCGGCCAGCACGACGACCGCCAACACAACGAGAAGCCCCAGCCACAGCGACGGCATCCCGCGTTTCTTTTCCTTGCCAAGCTTATCAACCGACTCAAGTTTCATAAACCAATCCCTCGCCAAGATTATCATCACCCGGATGCAACAGCCGGACACCCCCTGCCGCGACCGGATGAAAAATTCGTTAGATTGCCCCGCCAACCCTACCACATTCACGCGCAAAAAGGTAGGCTGAGCCAAAGACTTTGGTGCAATTAACCCACCTAAATCCTTGACAGAAAAGGAGGCACTTAATAGGTTTAGGTGCTGCACGCCGTGACGCGGCGCAACCTCAAGATATATGCCATGCAGCAATTTGATACCGTTATTATCGGCGGCGGACCGGGCGGATTGGCCTGTGCCGCCGCACTGGCGAACAAAGGGGCCAAGGTCTTGCTGCTTGAACGCAAGCGGCGGCTGGGCGCCAAGGTCTGCGCCGGCGGCGTCACCTGGTCCGGACTCGGCGCCAAGCTGCCCCCGGAGCTCATCGAACGCTCCTTTGCCTCCCAGAAAATCAGTTCATCCTGGCAAACCGCTACCCTGCATGCGCGCATACCGATCATCTCCACCGTCAACCGGATGAATCTCGGCCGCCACATGGCCGAAAAAGCCCTGGCGGCAGGGGTGACCATCCAATCAGGGGTTACGGTGCGGGAGATCCATGACCGCCATCTGACAACCAGCGGCGGCGCTTTCGGATACGGCACCCTGGTCGGCGCCGACGGCAGCAGCTCGCTGGTGCGCCGCTACCTGCGCATCCCCTCCGAGCGGATGGGCATCGGCATCAACTGTCAGGTGGATGCAACCTTTGCCGAGATGGAGTGGTGCCTGGACAGCAAGCGTTTCGGTTGCGGCTACGCCTGGATCTTCCCCCATCGCGAATCCACTTCCATCGGCGCGTATGTCGACCGCCGGGCCATGAACGCCAGCACCCTGCTCGAACGCTTCCTGGGCTGGTGCGCGCATCGAGGGCTTGACATCCGCGGCTGCAGGCCGCGCGCCTCGCTGATCAACTACGATTTCAGGGGCTACCGCTTCGGCAACCTTTTTCTGGTCGGCGACGCGGCGGGCCTTGCCTCAGGGCTGACCGGGGAAGGCATCTACCCGGCCATCCTCTCCGGGGAAACCATTGCCGAGCTGATTGCCGATCCGGCCGCCGACACCGGCAAGCTCGACCGCCTGATCCACAGACAACGGCATCACCACCGTTTTCTGACCCGTGTCGGCAAAAACCGCCTGTGCAGCCTGCTCTGCAGCGAGGCGATCCTCCTCGGGCTGCGCACCGGCCTCATCCCGCTCCACGCCTTGGAAATGGGCGCGGAGCAACCCGCGCCGCCCCAACCTCAACCCCACAGACACCGTCAACAAGGACCAGCAAGATGAAGCCATCCATGTCCGCCAAGAAATCCACTCTCCACACCGCCCTGTTCCTGATCGCCTGCGGCGGCATCTTCCTGTTCCTCTGGAACGCGCCGCCGGAAACAACGGTCAGGCTGCCCCATGACGCCGACCACGCCAAATACTACCCCATGGACAAGAAAGAGGCGGAGAAGGAATGCCAGCAATGCCACAACCCGGAAGGCGTGGCGCTCCCCAAGGACCACCCGCCCAAGTACCGCTGCCTTTTCTGCCACAAGAAAATGGAACAAGCAGGCCAATGACGACCACCGCCATCGTTCTCGCCTCGCTGGCGGAAACCATCGCCTTCGGCCGACAGCTAGGCCGCGCAGCGCGCCCCGGCGACATCATCACCATGACCGGCAACCTGGGGGCGGGCAAAACAACCCTCACCCAGGCCATCGGCCAGGGGCTGCAGGTACCGGCGGAGTGCTATATCACCAGCCCGACCTTCAGCCTGCTGCACGAATATCCGGGCCGCATGCCGCTCTACCACATGGATTTATACCGTCTGGCCGACGAGGAGGAGATCGAGGCGCTTGGTTTCGAGGATTATCTCTACGGCGAGGGGCTCTGCGTCATCGAGTGGCCGGAGCGGCTGGGCTCCCTGATGCCGGCCGAACGGCTCAACATCAACCTCCGCTTTGCCGGCGAAACATCCCGCAGCGTCGAGCTTACCGGTTACGGTGACGGCTGGCGGGCAAGGATCCCGCCCCTGCTCGCGCCGGCGGCTGAATAACGCGCCGGTCAGCCCGGCCGCTCCAGGCCGATCAGGCGGCCGGCCCCTGCGGCCGCCCCAGGTTGCACGCCTCCGCCTCTTCCGCCAGCACCGCCTCAAGACGCGCCCGGATGATGGGCTTGGTGAGAAACCCGTTCATCCCGGCCCCGTAACAGGACTGCTCATCCTCCTTGCGGGCATGGGCGGTCAGCCCGATGATCGACAAGGGCTTGGTCCTGTTCCGCAAGCCGGCGTATTGCGCCCGCGCACCCGACGAAGCCTCGATCTTCCTGATCCTCCGGGTCGCCTCCAAGCCGTCCATATTCGGCATCTGCACATCCATCAGGACCAGATCGAAAACGTGCTTTTCCAGCTGCGCCAACGCCTCGATGCCATCCCCGGCCACCGCCAGCTCACAGCCCTGCTTCTTGATGATGATGGAGGCCAGCCGCTGGTTGACCGGATTGTCCTCCACCAGCAGCACCCGCAGGGCGGAGCGGACCGACGCCGCCTCGGCCTGCATATTCCCTTCGGCGCGCCCCTCGGGCTCGGGCCGGGGGGCGACGACGGCATCCGGCCGGGCGACCTTGAGCGGCAGGGTAAAGAAAAAGGAACTGCCCTCCCCTTCAACGCTTTTGACCGCGATGCTCCCCCCCATCAACTGCACAAGTTGATGACAGATGGCAAGACCGAGGCCGGTGCCGCCATACTTTCGGGTGGTAGAACCATCGGCCTGGGTGAATTTGTCGAAGATCGCCTGCTGCCGCTCCGGGGGAATGCCGATGCCGGAATCACGCACCGAGAAGACAACCTGCGCCTGTTCGCTGGCCAGGGATTGCAACCCGATGACGATCGCCACCTCGCCGGCGGCGGTGAACTTCATGGCGTTGCCGACAAGATTGATGAGGATCTGCCGCAGCCGATTATTGTCGCCATACAACAGGGCCGGCAGCTGCGGCGCGATTTCCACCATGAAGGAGAGTTTCTTTTCACGGGCCGGGATCCGGAACAGACTGGCCACGTTGTCAACCGTTTCCCGCAGATCGAAAGGCGCATGCTCAAGCTCGATCCGGCCCGCCTCGATCTTGGCGAGATCAAGGATATCGTTGATCAGCACCAGCAGGTTCATCCCCGCGTTCTTGATGGTCTGGGCGTACTCCCTGGACTCCTTGTCCAGCTTCAACTCAAGGAGCAGATCCGAGAAACCGATGATGGCGTTCATCGGCGTCCGCAGTTCATGACTCATGTTGGCCAGAAACTCGCTCTGCAAACGGCTGGCTTCTTCCAAGCGGGCGTTGGTGTTCCGCAGTTCCGCGGTCTGGCGGGCGATCTCGCTTTCCAGGGTGCGGGCGTATTCCTTTTCCTTATCCTGGATAAGCCGGTATTGCCGGAAGTTGTCTTCGATGAGGGCGGTGTGCTTCTGCTTCAACACCGCGATCTGCCGGAAGATCTGTTCATTTTCAATCTTCAGCAGCTGCTGCTCCTGCTGCAGCAGGGCGTAATCGATAACCCCCTGCAAAAGCTGCCGCCCATGCGGCTCCACCAGCAGATTGTCGGAGCGGCCCGGCAAGGAGAACAACAGCACCGCGCTGATCTTGTCGACCCTGAGTCCGTAACACCACTCGCCGGCCTGGCCCTGTGCGGCAACCGGCCTCCCGCCTGCGGCGCGGGTTTTTGCAAGCAGCTCCGCCACGCCTTCCGCCGAACAGGGCTGTGCGGCAACCTCCGGCAGCACCACCCCGTTATCTCCGTGCAACTGGATAAACGCCTGCGGAACCTGCTCTTGCAGAACCTGACAAAAAGCCTTCAGCTCTTCATCGCCGTTCAGCAGATCGTCAAACACATTTTCGAACTCATCCCCGGTCATGGTCGGCGTCACAAGTCGGTTTCATAGAGATCCTTGGCCTTGGCCATTTCTGACGGCAGGTCGCGCATGATCACCTTGTAATTGGTCATGGTCGAACGAACATGCCGCACCAGGTAGTCGGGCAACGGATCAAACCTGCCGACAAGCGGCGAATAGCCGAGCTTGCCGGCCACATACTCGGCCAACTGCAGGATGCTGGTAATACTGCCGAGGGAGTGTTTCCGCTCCATATCATGATGCAGCCGGATCGCCTTCAACACTTCGTTGGGAAGTCGCCATTCCTTGGCGAGGAGATTGCCGACCAGGCAATGATCGGTGCCGATGGACTCCTGCTCGCACAGGGCCAGCGTATTCTTGGTCGGATCATAGGCGGCGCAGGCGCTCCACAACGACTCACCCACCAGCTGATCCTCGACGATCAGGCCGATATCATGAATGATGCCGGCCAGGAACACATCCTCGCCCTCCTGGCCGAATATCCGCTTGGCGATCATCTCGGCGATAATGGCGACGGTGGCCGAATGGATCCAGAGATTCTTCCTTGAAAAGCCGTTCTCATTCTCGCCGCCGCGGAAGAGGTTGCGCAACGCCTCAACCGCCACCAGGTTCCGGAGATTCTTCATGCCGACGTAGACGACGGCCTTGGGGATGGATTCGACCTTGTTGATCAGACCGAAATAGGGGCTGTTGACGAGACGCAAAAGACGGGTGACAAGTACCGGATCGAGCTTGATGACCTCTTCGAAGTCATGCATGGTGCTCCGGTCGTCGTTGACCAGTTTGGTAAGCCGCAAGGCGACGTGGGGAAGCGTTTTGAGGTCGCTGAATTTTCGGACCAGTTCTTGGGCTGTAGGCATAAGTTACCAGAAATAATCGGTACGCGTGGCCGGGGAAATAAGCCGGTGGACGGAAACCGACCCGGGCCTCTCCGCAAGCCCAACCCGCAACAGGTGATAGGACCAATACCCCTATTTACAATTTGCCAGTTCCGCAATCATTGCCGACAGAGGGGCAACCAACATCGAAGCGCCTTCAATATCCCCTGCCCGGCCGGCCTTCTCCATGGTTTCAGCCAGGGTTGCGAGTTGTTCAATGCCGAGGCTGGCGGCGGCGCCCTTGATGCTGTGGGCGGCATTCCCCATGCCCATGGCGTCGCCAGCCGCCATCGCCGCCTTTATCGCGGCGAGGTCGTCGGCGGAGGAGGAGCGCAGGAGGCCGAGGAGTTCCGCCAGCATTTCCTCGTCATCACCGGCCTGCTCAAGAGCAAAATTCCTGTCCCATTGCATAGTAGTCATATCTGATTGTATTCCCAGGTTACCGAACTCTATGAGAGTTGTTTCGTTAATTCAAGAACTACCATGATTGATGAGCCATTTCAACCGGCAAAAGCCCGATGCAGGCGAAGCCGCAAGCGCTTCAGCGGGCATCGAGGGTTCGTCCGGCCACCTCCTCAACCTTGGCGAAGGGGATCACGCCATCCCGCAAGAGCACGCAACGGCCGTCATCGCCACAGCCGACCAGGGTAGACCCCTTGCCTCCCGGCGTTTCGCCGCCGTCGAGAATGAAATCAACGGCCTCACCGAATTGCGCCGCGACCTGCGCGGCACAGGTGGCGGCCGGCCGCCCGGAGATATTGGCGCTGGTCGCGGTCACCGGCCCCCCCAGGGCTGCAAGCAGGGAGGCGGCGACCTCGTGCGACGAAACCCTGATCCCGACGGTGCCGCTGCCACCGGTAAGCAGTTGCGACAACGACGGCCGGGCAGGAAAAACAAGGGTCAACGGCCCCGGCCAGAATACCCCCAGCAGCGGCTGAAAGACAGACGGCACCCGGCTAGCCAACAACGGCAACTGCTCCCGATCCTGGATGAGAACGAGCACCGCCTTTTGGCGAGGCCGCTCCTTGATGGCAAAGAGTCGGGCCAGGGCGGCGACGTTGAACGGGTCCACCGCCAAGCCGTAGTAGGTTTCGGTCGGGAAGGCGACCACGCCGCCCTGCCGGATAACCCGAACAGCCGTGGCCAGGGCGGCGCCGGAAACCTTGGGGCAAGATGCATGACCGCTCATGTTTTGCCCTCGCCGGACCGCCCCCTCACCCCATCGACTCGAGCTTGCGAGCCTTGGCATCCACCTCCGCCGCCATCTGCTCCTTGAAGAGCGCGAGCTTTTCGGCCATCTGCGGGTCGGAGATGGACAGAATCTGACAGGCGAGGATGGCGCCGTTTTTCGCCCCGGCCTTGCCGATACCCATGGTCGCCACCGGCACCCCCGGCGGCATCTGAACGGTGGACAGCAGGGCGTCCAGACCGTTCAGGGCGGAGGCGTCCATGGGAATGCCGATCACCGGCAGGGTGGTATGCGCGGCGAGCACCCCGGCCAGATGCGCTGCCATGCCGGCGGCGGCGATGATCACCTTGACCCCGCGCTCTCGGGCGGTGGCGGCTATATGCATGGCCCGGGCCGGCGTCCGGTGCGCCGAGGCCACGGTCATCTCATACGGCACCTCCATCTTTTTCAGAAAATCTGCGCACGCCTGCATCACCGGCAGATCGGAATCGCTCCCCATCAAAATAGAAATCATTGGACCCCCTTGGCCGCGGCGCACCGCCTTCTGGCCGATATCCTTGCGATAAAAACCATCCTGCCAACGGATGCAATCAACCGCCGCATAGGCCTTGGCTATGGCGCTTGCAAGATTGTCACCGATGGCGGTCACCCCCAGCACCCGCCCGCCGGCGGTCACGGTCTTGCCGTCAACCACGGCGGTGCCGGCATGAAAAACCACCACATCCTTGAGAGCGGCCGCGGCATCCAGCCCCTCGATAACCCGTCCCTTTTCATACGAACCGGGATAGCCGCCGGCGGCCATCACCACGCAGACCGTGGGCCTGGGATCGATCTCCAGGGTGATCTCGTGCAGCCTGCCGTCAATCACCGCCTCCATGACATCAACCAGATCGGTCTTCAACCGCATCAGCAACGGCTGCGCCTCGGGGTCACCGAAGCGGCAGTTGAACTCCAGCACCTTGGCCCGGCCCTGATCGATCATCAACCCGGCATACAGCATCCCCTTGTAGGGCCGCCCCTCGGCGGCCATGGCCCGGATGGTCGGCAGCATCACCTCTTCCATGGCCTGCCGGTGCAGCTCCGCGGTGACCACCGGCGCCGGCGAATAGGC
>DHYT01000098.1 GCA_002415465.1 Desulfobulbaceae bacterium UBA5123 | reverse complement strand
GGCGGACTTCCTGGCACTGACCGGGGACTCGGTCGACAACATCCCCGGCGTGCCCGGCATCGGCCCCAAAACCGCGGAAAAGCTGATCAACCAGTTCGGCTCCCTGGAAGGGCTCTACGAGAAGGTCGAGACCCTGAGCCAGAAGAAGCTGCAAGCGAACCTGCTCGAAAACAGGGAACAGGCATTCCTCTCCCGGCGGCTGATCCGGCTCAAAAACGATATCGAGGTGCCGGCCAGCGCCGACGACTACCTCCTGCCGGGCCAGGACAGCGAAAAACTTCGCGAACTCTTCACCCTGCTCGGCTTCACCCGACTGGTCAAGAACGAACTCCCCTCGGAAACACTGGACCGCAGCGGCTTTAAGCTTGTCCGCACCGCCTCGCAACTGACTGACTGCATCAACGCATTGCGCGACGCCGGCACCCTCGTCGTCGATACCGAAACCGATTCCCTGGACCCCCTCGTGGCCGAACTGGTGGGACTCTCCCTCTGCGTCGACCAGACGCAGGCTTTCTATATCCCCATGGGCCATCGGCGCGAAGACGGCGCCTTGCAACCGGAGCAGCTCGACAAGGAGACCGTCCTCGCCGGCCTGCGCCCCTTCCTGACAAGTACAGCCATCGCCAAAATCGGCCACAACCTGAAGTTCGACTACAGCGTCCTCGCCACCAACGGCGTCATCCTGCGCGGACCGCTGTACGACAGCATGATCGCCTCCTACCTGCTCGACCCCTCCCGCCGCACCCACAAGCTTGACGACCTCTGCGAGATGATCCTGAGCCGACGGCTGACCAGTTTCGGCGAGGTCACCGGCAACGACAAGCGACCGGACAGCTTCGTCTATGTGGAGCCTGCCACCGCCGGCGATTACTCCTGCGAGGATGTTATCGGCGCCCTGCTGCTCTGGGAGCATTTCGCCCCCCAGCTCATGGAGCTGGGGCTCTGGGAGCTGTACACCGACCTCGAAATGGAGCTGGTGCCGGTTCTGGCCGAGATGGAGCGCAACGGCATCCTCCTCGATCCGGCGATCCTCGCCGGCATGTCCAGTGAATTTGAAGGCAAGCTCGCGACCCTTGAGGCGCACATCTACCGGCTCGCCGGCCACGAATTCAACATCAATTCCCCGCGCCAGCTGGGCGAGATCCTTTTTGAGGAACTGGCCCTGCCCCACGGGCGCAAAACCAAAACCGGCTACTCCACCGACGTCAAGGTGCTGGAAAAACTCGCCGCCCATCACGAACTGCCGGCCACGGTGATCACCCACCGCAACATCAGCAAGCTGAAATCCACCTATGTGGACAAGCTGGCCACCCTCATCCACCCCAAAACCGGGCGCGTCCACACCTCCTTCAACCAGACCGTCACCGCCACCGGCCGCTTGAGCAGCAGCAACCCGAATCTGCAGAACATCCCCATCCGCACCGAGGAGGGGCAGCGCATCCGCCAGGCCTTTATCGCCGCCCCAGGCCACAAGTTCCTGGCCGCCGACTACTCGCAGATCGATCTCCGGGTGCTGGCCCACTACTCGCAGGATGAAGCCCTGCTCACCGCCTTCCGCAACAACGAGGACGTCCATCTCCGCACCGCCGCCGAGATCTTCCGGGTCAATACCGCCTTCATCACCCCGCAGATGCGGCGGGTGGCGAAAAGCATCAACTTCGGCATCGTTTACGGGATGAGCGCCTTCGGGCTGGCGAGCCAGCTCAACCTGAGCCGCAAGGAGGCCGGGACCTTCATCGACCGCTACTTTGAGCTTTACGGCGGGGTGAAGCGGTTCATGGAGGAGATCGTCGCCGCCGCCCACCGGGACGGCTTCGTCACCACCCTGCTCCATCGCCGCCGCCCGCTGCCCGACCTCAAGAGCAGCAACAAGACCCAGCGCGAATTCGCCGAACGGACCGCCATCAACACCCCCATCCAGGGTACCGCCGCCGACATCATCAAGCTGGCGATGCTGCGCGCCACCCGTGCCGTTGCCCAAGCCGGGCTCGACGCCCGCCTGCTCCTGCAGATCCATGACGAACTGGTCTTCGAGGTGCCGACAGAAGACGTGGCGGCAACCGAGGCCCTAGTGAAGGACGCCATGGAATCGGTGCTGGCGCTCGACGTGCCGCTGCTGGTCAACATCTCCATCGGCGACAATCTGGCCAAGACCTGACCGGCCGACACGGCCATGACCGGCAGACAAAGCTATTGACGCCGGCCCCGAAACTGCGTAGGATGGCTGGCTGAATTTCTTCACAAAAACCATACTTTCCGGGCAACCCCGCCGCCCGTGGTTGAACAACACGCAAGGAGAACACCCCGTCATGCTGGATCTGATGCGCCGCAAGGCTCAATCACCGTATATTCAGGCAACCATCGTCATCATCATCCTGGTTTTCGTCTTCTGGGGGGTCAAGTCCGGCAACGGCCCCGGCCGCCACGACGCGGCCACCGTCAACGGCCAGTCCATCTCCTACCGGGATTTCCAGCAGGCATACGACCGCACCACCAACCAGTACCGCCAACAGTTCGGGGGCTCCCTGCCTGAGCCCTTGCTGAAGATGCTCAACATCCGCCAGCAGGTGATGAGCCAGCTGGTGGACCAGACCCTGCTGCTGCAAGGCGCCCAGGCCATGGGCTTGCGGGTCAGCGACGAGGAGGTGCGCAAGGCCATCCAAGAGATGGGCTCCTTCCAGAACAACGGCGCCTTCGACGTCAAACGCTACAAGGAGGTCCTGGCAGGCTCACGCCTCTCCCCGGCCAACTTCGAGGCGAGCATCCGCACCGACCTGCTGACCGGCAAGGTGGTCAACGCGCTGGGCCGTTTTGCCAGGGTTATGCCCCAGGAGATACAAAACCGGTTCACCCTTGACTACGAAACAACCACCATTGCCGCGGTAAGGTTCAGCGGCGCCGATTTCACCGGCCAGGTACAGGTCACCGATGCCGCCCTCGCGCCTTTTTACGATGGACGCAAGGAGAACTACAAAACCGAGCCGCAACGGAAACTGAACTATCTCTTCTTCCCCAGGAACATGAGCGCCGCGCCGCCCACCGAGGCCGAGGTGAGCGGCTATTACGAACGGCATCGCGCCGAATTCGCCTCTCCGGAAGAGCGTCGTGCCCGCCACATCCTCCTGCAGACACCCGCCGGCGCCGACGAGCAGACCAAGAACGCCACCAGGGCGAAACTGGCCGAGATCCTGACCCAGGCGCGCAACGGCGCCGATTTCGCCGACCTTGCCAAGAAACACTCGCAGGACGGCTCTGCCGCCAACGGCGGCGATCTCGGCTTCTTCGGCCGGGGACGGATGGTGCCCTCTTTTGAACAGGCCGCATTTGCCTTGAAGGAAGGGGAAATCAGCGACATCGTGGCAAGCCAGTTCGGTTTCCATATCATCAAGCTTGAAAAGATCAACCCGGCCCACCAGCGCGAGTTGTCCGAGGTCAGGGACGAGATCAGCGCCAAACTCGCCGCCGAACAGGGCGGCAGCCTGGCTTTCAAGGCCGCCGGCGCCGCCTATGAGCAGATCATTCTCGCCGGCAGCCTGCAAAAATACGCCGAAGCCAACAACATCGCCCTCAACGCCACCGACTTCTTCACCCACAGCCACCCGCCGGCGGAGCTGGCCGGCAAGCCCTCCCTGCTCGCCGCCGCCTTCACCCTCAACAAGGGGGAACTGAGCTCACTGGTGGAGGACGAAGTCGGCTACGCCATCCTCTCCGTAGAGGATGCCAAGGCCCCAGAGGTGCCGCCACTTGCCCAGGTCCGGGCACAGGTTGAAAAGGATTACGTTGCCGATGCGGCGCAGAAACTAGCCGAGAAGGCCGCCGAGGATCTGCTGGCGGCGGTGAAAGACGGTGCCGCCCTGGAGGCGGAAGCGCAGAAAGTGAACCGCCCGGTCGAGACGGCAAGCTACACGCGGACGGAGCGCGAAAATGCGAGCCTGCCCGCCACGGTGCTGGACAAGGGACTTGAACTCTCCGCCAACGCCGCGGTGCCCGGCAAGGTCATCACCGACAACAACGTCTTCTATGTCATTCGTCTACTGGAGAGGAAAGAGCCTGCCGCCGCACTGCTGGCCGGCAAGGAAGCGGAACTGCGCGATAAGGTGCTGAAGGAAAACCAGATGGCCCTGCTCACCGCCTGGCTCGGGACCCTGAAGGAAAAAGCGAAGATCTCCGTGAACCAGCAACTGCTGGAGCAGCAGTAAGACACGGCCCCCGAGCGGGGCTAGCCCTTGCCCCAGAGCGGATCGTTGCCGAAGCGGTTCAGCCACCACTCCTCATCGCTCTGCGGCTCGACATCCTCGGGCGGCAGCGGCACCGCATAGCTGTTGCAGAAGTCGAGCAGCAGCCGGTAGGCGTCGTTCAGGGCATGCATGGCCGCCGCCTCCTCATCGCCGGCAAGGTCGGGATGATGCTCCTTCACCAGCCGCCGATAGGCTCGGCGTATCTCGTTGATGCTGGCGCTTTCGCCCAGCCCCAGCCGATCACGGGCGTCGGCGATCCGCTGTCGATATCCCTTCTTCACCGCTTCCCGCCATCCTTGCGCCAACTCTTTTCTTCATGCCGCCGCAAGCGGCCAATGTTTTCATGATGCTTGATCCAGATCAGCACGCCGATGGCCGTGGCCAGCGCCGTGTACGCGACGGAGCCGGTCCGCAGCCAGATCAGCCCCGGCATCATCAGCGCGGCGGAAAGCGACCCCAGGGAGACAAACCCCCAGTTATAGACCACGCCGGCAAAGATCAGCACATCGACAAGGGTTGCCAAGGGGTCGAGATAGAGGAATACGCCGAGAGCGGTGGCCACCCCCTTGCCGCCCACGAAGCGCAGGTAAACCGGAAAGAGATGGCCGAGAAAGGCCGCGCCGCCGCTCAAGACCACCCACAGCTCGGCATCCGCGCGCCCCTGGAGCAGGGCGCCCGCGACCACCATGGGCAGCAGCCCCTTGCCGGTGTCGCCCAGCAGGGTGAGGATGCCCAACCCCTTGCCGAGCTGGCGGGTGACGTTGGTGGCGCCGATATTGCGGCTGCCGCCCTGCCGGACATCGACCCCCTTCAGCTTGCCCAGCACCAGCCCGAAGGGGATGGAGCCGATGAGGTAGGAACATATAATCAGGCCGTACCGGCCCAGCTCGCTGTTTGCCAAAGAAACCATATCCATATCCGCCGTTCACCCTTCTGCTCTGTGGTTATTCAAAAAACGGCCGCATCTTAGCAATTTTTTCCCCATTGCGCTTATTTTTTCGTCCATGCGCAGTCCCGCCTGAGCCTTGCCAAACTACCCCGGCCAGCAAAAAGAAGGATGACAAGCATCCACGGAATGCGCTAGCATGGCTGCATGAACAGCAACGACTACATGCGGCAGGCCATCGCCCTGGCCCTTGAAAAGATGAACGACTACGAGGGCGGCCCCTTTGGCGCCCTGATCGTCAAGGACGGCCTGGTCATCGGCCGGGGCTGGAACCGGGTTACCTCCACCAACGACCCCACCGCCCACGCCGAGGTGACCGCCATCCGCGACGCCTGCAAGAACATGGAGGATTTCAGCCTCGAAGGCTGCGACCTCTACGTCAACTGCGAACCCTGCCCCATGTGCCTGGCCGCCGCCTACTGGGCCGGGATCAAAACCATCTACTACGCCGCCACCCGCAAGGACGCGGCCGGGATCGGCTTTGCCGACGACCATATCTACGACGAATTCTCCAAACCCCTCGCCCAGCGCGCCATCCCCATGGTGCAGATGATGCGGGATGAAAACATGCCTGTTTTCACCGCCTGGAACACCCTGGAAGGCAAGATCAACTACTAATTGAGTCGGAGCATGCGCCAATGCTCCGACTTTTTTTAATCACGCAACCCTGACAATCATCAACCGCAACCGTCGCCTGGTAACGTTGCAGATGTGCCCCAGATTCGGACAAGCAAGACTGCGAAGCATAGCCCGCTATGTGAGCAGGCTTGATCGTGCGAAGATGGGGTGCAGCCGCAGCGTTAGAAAAAAAATCAGGATTTTTTTAGTCCTACTTGACTCAAGTCAAAGTCTCTGCCGCCGCTGTCAGCTATTCTGGGATCAACAACGCAATGGTGATTTCACAATAGCCATCCATTAATCTTTCTTTATAAGGAGCAGCACAATGTTTTGTAACCAGTGTGAGCAAACGGCCAAGGGAATAGCATGCACCACCGTCGGCGTCTGCGGCAAGCAGTCTGATGTCTCAGCCCTCCAGGATCTCCTCACCCACGCGGTGCAGGGGCTTTCCCTCTTCGCGGTGGAGGGGCGCAAGGCGGGCATCGTCGATGCCGAGACCAACCTCTTCACCTGCGAGGCGATCTTCTCCTGCCTGACCAACGTTGACTTCGACCCGGCCCGCTTCGAGCAGATGATCAAGAAGGCGGTTTCCCTTCGCGAGGCGATGAAGGCCAAGGTTGCCGCCGCCGGCGGCAAGACCGATTTCACCAACCCTGCCGCCTCCTTTACCCCGGCCGGCGCCATGGCCGATCTGGTCGCCCAGGGCGAGAAGGTCTCCCTGGCTCCCAAAGCGGGCGCCAACGCGGACATCGAGTCGCTGAAGGCCATCTTGATGTACGGTCTGCGCGGGGTTGCCGCCTACACCGACCACGCCAAGATCCTCGGCCAGGAAGACGACACCATCTATGCCTTTATCCACGAGGCGATGGCCACCCTGCTCCGCGACGACCTCTCCGTTGACGACTGCATCGGCGCGGCGATGAAATGCGGCGAGATCAACCTGCGGGCCATGGAGATCCTCGACGCCGGCAACACCGGCACCTACGGCCACCCGGTTCCCACCGAGGTGCCTCTCGGCGCCAAGGCCGGCAAGGCCCTGCTTGTTTCCGGCCACGACCTGAAGGATCTCGAAGCGATCCTCAAGCAAACGCAAGGCAAGGGGATCAACATCTACACCCACGGCGAGATGCTGCCCTGCCACGGCTATCCTGAACTTAAGAAATATGCACATTTTTACGGTCATTACGGTACTGCCTGGCAGAACCAGGCAAA
>DHYT01000028.1 GCA_002415465.1 Desulfobulbaceae bacterium UBA5123 | reverse complement strand
GGCGCCGGACATCAGCCGCCCGCTCGGGCTGCGCGACCGCGCGTTGCTGGAACTGCTCTACGCCACGGGCCTGCGCGTCTCGGAACTGGTGGGCCTCAGGCTTTTCGAAGTCAGCCTGCAGGACGGAGTGGTGCGCACGCTGGGCAAGGGCGCCAAGGAACGGCTGATCCCCTTCGGCGAAGAGGCGCGGGACCGGGTCGGCCGTTATCTGAAGGAGGGCCGCCCCCTCCTGCTCAAGAACCGGCGCAGCGACTATCTCTTTGTCAGCAACCGCGGCAAGCCCATGACCCGGCTGCGTTTCTGGCAACTCCTGCGGGAGATCGCCCGCGACAGGGGCATCACCAAGGAGATCAGCCCCCACGTCCTCCGCCACTCCTTCGCCACCCACCTGCTGGCCAACGGCGCGGACCTGCGCTGGGTACAGATGATGCTCGGCCACGCCGACATCGCCACCACCCAGATCTACACCCACGTCGACAGCGACCGCCTGAAATCCCTCCACCAGAAGTTTCACCCCCGCGGCTGAACGCAAGGCGGCGAAACCCCGTCAATCCCGCCACCGCCGCAAATTTGTGCTGCCAACCATCCGGCGGATCAGGTACTATGGGGTCTATTTGCCTGATCTGATAAAAAAAGAGGCCCGTCCCCGACACCCATGGAAGTCATCACCACCCACCTGAACGCCGATTTTGACGGCCTGGCCTCCATGGTCATGGTCAAGAAGCTCTATCCCGAGGCGAGCCTCTGCTTTGCCGGCTCCCAGGAAAAGAGCGTTCGCGACTACTTTGCCCAGATCCCGGAATCGTTTCAATTTCTCCGCCTGCGCGACATCCCCCTCGACCAGGTCACCCGGCTGATCCTCGTCGACACCCGCCAGGCCGACCGGATCGGCAACTTCGCCCAGTGCCTCAACAACCCAGGGATCGAGCTGCACATCTACGACCACCACCCGCAAGCCCCGGACGATCTGCGCGGCGACCTGGAGGTGATCCGCGACACCGGCTCCACCGCCACCATCCTCAGCGAGATCTTCCGCGAACGGGATATCCCGGTGAGCGCCGAAGACGCCACCCTGCTCGCCATGGCCATCTACGAGGACACCGGCTCCTTCACCTTCGACACCACCACCCCCGCCGACCTCACGGCCATGGCCTGGCTGTTGCAGAAGGGCGCCAACCTCCACCCGATCAGCCAGTTCATCGCCCAGGAGCTCACCAGCCACCAGGTGGCGCATCTGCACGAACTGATCAAGTCGGCCACCACCTACACCATTCAGGGGCTGGATATCGTCGTCGCCAAGATCAACCTGCCCGAGTATGTCGACGAGATGGCGGTGCTGGTCCGCCGCTTCATGGTGATGGAGAACCTGCATGTCCTCTTCGCGCTGACCAGCATGGCGGGGCGCATCTACCTGATCGCCCGCAGCCGCATCCCCGAGGTCAACGTCGGCAAACTGGCCCGCGAACTGGGCGGCGGCGGCCACGCCTCGGCCGCCTCGGCCACCCTGCGCGGCCTGACCCTGATCGAGGCCGAGGAGAAACTGCTCCACCTCCTCCACAAGCATGTGCGGCCGCAGAGCCTGGCCCGCGAGATGATGTCGGCGCCGGTGATCTCGGTGGCGCCAGATATCGCGATTAGCGAGGCCAACCACCTCCTCACCCGCTACAACATCACTGTGCTGCCGGTGCTGCGGGAGAAGACCGAACTGCTCGGCCTGATCTCCCGCCGGGTGGTGGAAAAGGCGATCCATCACGGCCTGGGCGAGTTGCCGGTGAGCGAGTACATGTCCACCGACCCCATCACCCTCCCCCCGGACGCCACCCTTGCCGATATCCAGGAGATCCTCATCGAGCACCGGCAGCGCTTCGTCCCGGTTGTCGAAGATAAGGCGGTGATCGGGGTCATCACCCGCACCGACCTGCTCAGCATGCTCATCGACGACCCGGCGCACATGCCCAAGGACCTCCTCCACGCCCCCAACCACCTGGCCCGGGACCGGCACCGCAACCTCAGCACCCAGATCGTCGCCACCCTCAACCGCGAAACCACCCTGCTGCTGCGCACCATCGGCGAGGTGGCGGAGAGGCGCCATTTCACCGCCTATGCGGTGGGCGGCTTTGTCCGCGACCTGCTCATGCACAAGCCCAATCTCGATATCGACGTGGTGGTGGAGGGCAACGGCATCGGCTTTGCGAAGCACCTGGCGAAGACGCTGGGCGGCGAGATCCGCACCCACGAGAAGTTCAACACCGCCGTGGTCATCCTCCCCGACGGCTACAAGGTGGATGTCGCCACCGCCCGGCTGGAATACTACGAGTACCCGGCGGCGATGCCCACCGTGGAGCTCTCCTCCATCAAGCTCGATCTCTCCCGCCGCGACTTCACCATCAACGCCATGGCCATCCACCTCAACCCCGACCGCTTCGGGATGCTGGTGGATTTCTTCAACAGCCAGAACGACCTCAAGGAGCGGCAGCTGCGGGTGCTGCACAACCTGAGCTTTGTCGAGGACCCCACCCGCATCTTCCGGGCCATCCGCCTGGAACAGCGGCTGGGGTTCGCCATCGGCAAACACACCGAGCGGCTGATCAAGGGGGCGGTGAAGATGGATCTCTTCAAACGCTGCCAGGGCCGCCGCTTTTTTAACGAACTGCAGATCATCCTTGAGGAGCCGCAGCCCCTGCCCGCCATCCGGCGCATGGCCGAGCTCGACCTGCTCCGCTTCCTGAGCCCGACCCTCAAGCTCGATCAACGGCTGCAGGTGATTTTAGAGGAGACCGTCAGCAGCATCGACTGGCACCGCCTGCTCTATCTCGACGAACCGTGCCGCTATTGGCAGGTCTATCTCCTCGCCCTGCTCAGCCGCATCAGCAACAAGCAGGCCGTCGCCTTCTGCGACCGCTTCGAGGTGCCGGAACGAATCCGCCGCCACCTCCTGCAGGAAAAAACGCTGACCGGCAAGGCCGAAAACTGGTTTGGCCGCCGCCGCACGGTGGCGCCCAGCGAGATCTATCTCCTTTTGCAGGAGTTGAGCCCGGAGGGGCTGCTGCATCTGATGAGCGTCAGCAAGCTGACCGGCCTCAAAAAGGCGGTTTCGCAGTACGTCACCCAGTTGCGGCATGTCGCCATCCACACCAACGGCAACACCCTCAAAAAAATGGGCTACCCGGAAGGCCCCCTGTACAAAACGATCCTCGACCGGCTGCTGGCCGCCAAGCACGACGACAAGATCAAGACCGCCGACGAGGAGATCGCCTTTGTGCAGCGCCACTACCCCCTCGACAAGATCGAAAAGGCCCGCCGATGAGCGGCGACATCAACCGATTCATGCAGGAGTTCGCCATCCTCGCCCCGCCCTTCCTGCTGGCCCTCACCCTCCATGAGCTGGCCCACGGCTACGCGGCCTACCGCTTCGGCGACCCCACCGCCCGACAACTCGGCCGCCTGACCATGAACCCGCTGAAGCACCTCGATCCGCTGGGTACCATCCTCTTCTTCATCATGCATATCGGCTGGGCCAAGCCGGTGCCGGTGAACCCCTCCTACTTCAAACGGCCGGAGCGCGACATGCTCTGGGTGGCCCTGGCCGGACCGGGGGCGAACCTGCTGCTGGCCGTGGCCAGCGCCGTGACCCTCAAGCTGCTGGCCGCCGTCGGCGCCCTTCTGCCGCTCTTTGTCCTCAAACCGGTGCTGCTGATGCTCGCCGCCTCCACCTGGATCAACATCATGCTCGCCGTTTTCAACCTGATCCCGATCCCGCCGCTGGACGGCGGCAAGGTTCTGACCGGACTGCTGCCGACGCCGTTCGCCCGCTCCTTTCGCCGCATGGAACCCTTCGGCTTTGTCCTGCTCCTGCTGCTCTTCTACTCTGGCGTCATCCCCAAGCTCATCATGCCCCTGATCACGTTTGCCCACTCGCTGCTGACCGGCTGAAAAAACAGTTGGCCGCACGGATGGGCGAGGCTGCAACCTGACGCACATCAGCCGCGGCCATCCGTTTTATCGTGTAATATATTGATTTAAAAAAATAAACAGACAGCCGCCAGCCGGCGCGGCAAGATGCGAAGGGGATCGGTCTACTTCCCCGATCCCCTTGCAGCAAAGAGGGTTTGGCCCCGGGCCGGCCTATGCCGGCGGGCCGAAAACCGTACTGACCAGGTAGGCCGTATAGCCCACGTAACAGGCCAGCAGCACCGCCCCCTCGACGCGGTTGATCCGCCCCGGCCCCCGGAATCCGTAGCCGATGCCGAACAGTGAAAGGGTCAGCGCGGCCATGACCAGCATATCGCGATGGAAGACTTCCGGCCCCACCGCCAGCGGATGAATCGACCCGGCGATCCCCACCACGGCCAAGGTGTTGAACAGGTTGGAACCCAGGATATTGCCGAGGGCGATGTCGTGTTCGCCCTTCCGGGCGGCAATGATCGAGGAAGCCAGTTCCGGCAGCGAGGTGCCCACCGCGACGATGGTCAGGCCGATGATCAGGTCGCCGACCCCGAACCCGTGTGCGATTGCCACCGCCCCCCAGACCAGCACGCGGGAGCTCACAATGAGCAGCAACAGGCCCGCCGCCAGCCAGAAGAGCGCACGGGGAATGGGCAGCGCATGGGTATCAAGCTCCTGCGCCATCTCGCCTGCCAGCGTATCCTCCTTCTGCCGCAGCCCCTGCCGGATGGTCCAGGCCATCAGGCCACCGAAAACCGCAAGCAGCGCCATGGCATCGAACCGGCTGATCTCGCCATCCCGGAGTTGCCATGCCGCCAGGGCGGTCACCGCCGTGAGGATGGGCAACTCCTTGCGCAGCACCTGCGAATTGACGGCGATGGGGCTTATGAGCGCGGTGAGCCCCAAAATCATGGCGATATTGGTGATGTTCGAGCCGTAGGCGTTCCCCAGCGCAATGCCCGGGTTCCCCTGCATGGCGGCCAATGCCGAAACCACCATCTCCGGCGCGGAGGTGCCGAAGCCGACAATCACCATGCCGATCAGCAGCGGCGGCATCCCGAAATGGCGGGCGACGACGGCCGAGCCCTCGACAAAACGGTCGGCGCTCCAGACAAGCAGCGCCAAACCAAAAAAGACAGCGACAAAGGCCAATGTCATAGAAACTCCCCTGAAAACCGTTGGACCAGATCATAGCGGTGGCCGATCCGGCCGCAGATGCCAATCCTGTTCATGAACCCGCGCTGGACACAAAAAAGCCCACAAACCTTCAGGATTGTGAGCTTTCTGCACTTTACCGGACAGAGCCGGTTACTAAGATGGTGGAGGCGGCGGGAGTTGAACCCGCGTCCGAAAATAGTCCACGTCAAACGTCTACATGCTTATTCCCGAGTAGCTTCTTATCGCGCCCGAAACCGCTCCGGGACCGAGTGTTTCGTGCGCTATCCAGCCTTTGTTTCGCCTTGGGGCCGGCCGGCGGCTCCCCTTGGCTATCCCGCTAGTCGACGCCCCATCCCAATCCCGCGGGAGCGGAAGGGGGGGACGCTGGCTATGCAGCCAGAGCGTAAGAGTAGTCGTCTGCGACTATCTTTATGTTCCACCGTTTTACGAGCAGGTAGAGACCTCGGCATGCAGTCTGAGCTTCGTTATCCCCGTCGAATCCGTTTCGCCCCCCTTGTTTTTTATTTGTATTTACCGACCGCGCGTTCCATCTCGCGATCGGTTTCCTTTTTCTTCAGCGATTCCCGCTTGTCATGCAGCTTCTTGCCGCGGGCAAGGCCGATGGCAAGTTTCGCCTTGCCCGCCTTGGTAAAATAAATCTTCAGCGGCACCAGGGCAACGCCTTTCTCCTTGACCTTGCCGATCAGCTTTCTGATCTCCTGCTTCTTGAGCAGCAGCTTCCGCACCCGCGTGGGGCTTGGCGCATCCTGGGTGGCGAAGGCGTAGGGCGAGATATGCACGTTGAACAGGTAAACCTCGCCGTCCTTGACCTGGGCATAGCCTTCCTTGAGATTGACCCGGCCGGCGCGGAGCGATTTGACCTCCGCGCCCTTCAAGACCATGCCCGCCTCGATCACCTCGTCGATGAAGTAATCGTGATAGGCCTTCTTGTTGGTGGCCACTATTTTCTCAGACACCGGCTTTGCCATTTTTGTTCCGTTCAATCGTTCCTAGCGCGATACAAGCAAAAAGGCCCCTGCCCAAAAGAGACGGACAAGGACCCGGTTGGCGTGGCCCACCTTAACACATCTCCACAAAAAAAACGAGCCTACCCCGCATGCCCACCGCCGATCACCCGCAGCGCCTCCTCGCAGGTGGTGACGCCTGCCTTGATCTTGCGCCAGACATCATCACGCAGGGTGGTCATGCCATCGGCGGCCGCCGCCCGGCGCAGTTCGTCCTCGGCGCCGTTGCAGGTGATCAGCGGCCGGGTTCTGTCGGTCACCGCGAACACCTCGAAAATCGCGCTCCGCCCCAGATAGCCGGTATGCCGACAGAGCCTGCACCCCTTGCCGCGGCTGAGGATGATATCCCCCTCCTCGACCACCGGCAACCCGTACCCGCGCAGAACCCCGGCGGCAACCGCATACTCCTCGACGCAGTGCGGGCAGATGGTCCGCACCAGACGTTGCGCCACCACCCCCAGCAGGGACGAGGCGATCATGAAGGGCTGAACGCCCAGATCGAGCAGGCGGCTCACGGAAGAGACGGCGTCGTTGGTATGGAGGGTGGAAAAAACCAGGTGGCCGGTCAACGCCGCCTGCACGGCATGGGCGGCGGTGGCGAGATCGCGTATCTCGCCAATCATGATGATGTCCGGGTCCTGCCGGAGGATGGTCCGCAGGATGTTGGCGAAGGTGACATCGATCTGCGGCTGCACCGAGATCTGGTTGAACTCCTCATGCACCATCTCCACCGGGTCCTCCACGGTGACGATGTTCTTCTCGGGGGTGGCGATGCTTTTGAGGGTGGAGTACAGGGTGGTCGACTTGCCGCTGCCGGTGGGGCCGGTCACCAGCACGATCCCGTGCGGCGAGGCCAGAAACGAACGATACAGGGCGAGATCGCGGGGCGCGAAGCCGATCGCCGCCACCCCCTGAAAGAGGACGTCGGGGTCGAGAATCCGCAGCACCGCCTTTTCGCCAAAGGCCACCGGCATGGTGGAAACCCGGATCTCCGCCTCCTTGCCTTCCCGGTCGACCTTGATCCGGCCGTCCTGGGGCCGGCGCTTCTCGGCGATATCCAGCCGCGACAGGGTTTTGATCCGGGAGAGCACCGCCGCGTGGACCACCTTGGGCAGCTTGTAGATGGTGTGCAGCACGCCGTCGATGCGGAGGCGGACATGGCTCTCCTTGCGCTTGGGTTCGAGATGGATGTCGCTGGCCCGCTGCTCG
>DHYT01000086.1:26428-28014 GCA_002415465.1 Desulfobulbaceae bacterium UBA5123 | reverse complement strand
CAAGATCTCCAACGCGGCGCTGAAAAAGTTCACCGCCAAGGAGGAGGAGCGGGTCAAGAAGGAACGCCAGGTGCCCAAGCTCTCCCGCAACCACCGGCTGGAGATCAAGGAGAACATGAAGCTGCTGCTCACCAAGCGGGCGGTGCCGATCCCCTCGGTGTACGACCTCTGCTGGAACCTTTCCGAGGGCACGCTGCTCTTCTTCTCCACCAACCTGAAGGCGCAGGAGGTGCTGGAGGGGTATTTCAAGGAGACCTTCGGCCTGCAGCTGGTGCTGCAAATCCCCTATCTCACCGCCGGCCATCTGCTCGACGAGGCCGGCTCCGAGCGGCTCGCCAACATCACCCCCTCGATTTTCGTTTAAGGATACCGCATGGATCTCGTCGACCTGATAGAAGAAAAGTATTTCCTGGGCCAGGAGTTTCTCACCTGGCTCTGGTTCAAGAGCGATGAACGCGGCGGCACGGTCCTGGTGCCGGGCCACGGCGACATCACCCTGGTTTTTGAAAAGCACATGATGCTCGAGTCCGGCGAGGGCGAGTCCCACGAGCGGCTGATCTGCCGTGGCCTGCAGTCCGAGCTCAAGGAGGCGCGCACCGGCCTGCGGATGGGCAAGAAGGTGGAGCAGTCCCGCCTCCATCTGGTCAAGGGCGAGTACGAGTACCACCTGACCCTGCGCGGCAGCATGCTGGATTTTTCCGGCGTCAAGCCGCCCAAGACCATGGCCGACGCCGACGAGTCCAACGACCCGGAGGCGGTGGAAGGGCGGTTGCTCGACCGCATCGGCCTCTACGAGGAGCTGATCCGGATCGTCAACGATCTGTTCCGGATGTTTCTCGTCGTGCGCACCGGCCCGGAGTGGGAGCGCGAGGTGGCCGCCATCCGCGCCTGGATTCACAAGGCGGCGTAAGCCGGCCCCCTGTTTTATCGTGAGAGAGGAGTCAAGAGACCATGGAATTTGAAACCGTCATCGGCCTGGAGGTTCACACCCAGCTCAAGACCGCGAGCAAGATCTTCTGCAACTGCACCACCGCCTTCGGCAACCCGCCCAACGCCAACACCTGCCCGGTCTGCCTGGGGATGCCCGGCGTGCTGCCGGTGCTGAACAGGAAGGTGGTGGACTCGGCGATCAAGCTCGGCCTGGCCACCAACTGCGAGATCCGCCGCGAGAACGAGTTCGCCCGCAAGAATTATTTCTACCCGGACCTGCCCAAGGGCTATCAGGTTTCCCAGTTCGACAAGCCGATCACCGAACACGGCTGCATCGAGATCGAGGTGGGCGGCAAGGTGAAGAAGATCGGCATCACCCGCATCCACATGGAGGAGGACGCCGGCAAGCTGGTCCATGACGAGCGCGAGCCCAGGAGCTACGTCGACCTCAACCGCACCGGCACCCCGCTCCTTGAGATCGTCAGCGAGCCGGACCTCCGCTCGCCGGAAGAGGCGGTGGCGTACCTCAAGAAACTGCACGCCATCGTCCGTTATCTCGATATCAGCGACGGCAACATGCAGGAGGGCAGCTTCCGCTGCGACGCCAACATCTCCCTGCGGCCGAAGGGAGAAAGCAAGCTCGGCACCCGCACCGA
>DHYT01000086.1:0-26414 GCA_002415465.1 Desulfobulbaceae bacterium UBA5123 | reverse complement strand
AAGAACATGAACTCCTTCCGCAACGTCCAGCGCGCCCTGGAGTATGAAGAGCGCCGTCAGCGCGACCTGCTCATGGACGGCGAGGAAGTGGTGCAGCAGACCCTCCTCTGGGACCCCAACAAGAACGCCACCTCGTCCATGCGCTCCAAGGAGGAGGCCCACGACTACCGCTATTTCCCGGACCCGGATCTGGTGCCGGTGGTGATCGACGACGCCTGGATCGAGGCCATCCGCGCCACCCTGCCGGAGCTGCCGGAGCAGCGCAAGCAGCGCTTTGTCGAGGCCATGGGGCTGTCGGCCGAGGACGCCGAGGTGCTCACCTCCTCCCGCGACCTGGCCGATTATTTCGAGGCCGCGCTTACGGGCTACGACAATCCCAAGAAGCTCGCCAACTGGATCATGACCGAGTTGATGCGGGAGCTGAAGGGCGAGGATTCCATCGATCTCGGCCAGTGCCGGGTGTCGCCGGAGAGCCTTGCCGCCCTGCTGGTGCTGATCGAGAAGGGGACCATCAGCGGCAAGATCGCCAAGACCGTTTTCGAGGAGATGCTCGCTTCGGGCAAGGACGCGGAGGCGGTGGTCAAGGAGAAGAATCTCGTCCAGATGAGCGACGAGGGTGAACTGGTGGCCATGGTCCAGGAGATCATCGCCGCCAACCCGGGTCAGGTGGCCCAGTTCAAGGACGGCAAGACCAAGCTGATGGGCTTCTTTGTCGGCCAGCTGATGCAGAAGACGCAGGGCAAGGCCAATCCGGGGCTTGCCAACCAGCTGTTCAGCAAGGAATTGAATAAGTAGGGATTTGTTCATTTTCTTTGTTTGTCTTTATGCCCGTAGGGTGCAAAGAAAACGAACCAGCAGCGAAGCGGCGAAAGAAAAGGCACCCTGTCACTTGTCCGCCTCCGGCGGATACCCGGAGTTTATACCCCCTTGCGGGGTACTCCTCGAACCTGCCGGGCGTTAAAAAAACTCGCTTCGCTCAAACAGTTTTTAACGCTTATCCGGCAGGTTCTCCGGTGCTCGGCTGTGTGCCAATGGGGGAAAACCTTGAACCCTCAAACCTGAACCTTAGCTCTTGCCTCTGTCAGTTTCTTTAGTCGAAAAAGAGGGACTATGTTGAAACGCGAAGAACACAAGGGCAGCGGCCACCGGCAGCGGTTGCGCGACAAGTTCCTGGAGCGGGGCATCGACGCCTTCACCGACGCCGAGGTGCTGGAGCTGCTGCTCACCATGGGCACCCCGCGCACCGACTGCAAGGAGGCGGCCCGCGCCGCCCTGGCTTTGTTCGGCGGCCTGGACGCGGTGCTGGAGGCCGAGCCCGCGGCGCTCAGGCAGGTGCGGGGGATCGGCCCCAACAACGTCTTTGCCCTCCAATTCCTGCACGGGGTTGCCCGCCGCTATCTGCGGCAGCGGCTGCGCAGCAAGCAATACCTCCGCTCCTCCCGCGAGGTGGCCGACTACCTGACCCACGCCATGCGCGACCAGCGGCGCGAGGTCTTCATGGTCATCTTTCTGGATGCCGAACACGCCATCATCGATTCCCGCATCGTGTCCGAAGGTACCATCACCAGCAACACCATCTACCCCCGCGAACTGGTCAAGGAGGCGCTGGCCGTCAACGCCGCCGCCCTGGTGGTGGCCCACAACCACCCCTCCGGCAACCTTGCCCCATCCGCCGCCGACCGGCGGCTGACCAAAAATCTCTACCTCGCCTGTGCGTTGATGAACATCAACCTCCTCGACCACCTGCTCATCGCCGGCGCCAACGCCCCCTACAGTTTTGCCGATCACGGCCTGATGGCGGAAGTGCGCGAAGCATGCGCGGCCATCCTGTGACCGCGATGCACCCGGACCACTACGAGAGCCCGGCCGGGCTCTATCTCCATATCCCGTTCTGCGTCGCCAAGTGCGGCTACTGCGCCTTCACCTCTTACCCCTGCGGCAACGCGCCGCCGCCCGACTATCTCGTCGCCCTGCGGCAACAGGCGGAGCGGCTGGCCCGCCATCCCATGGTGCGCGAGCAGCGTTTTGCCACCCTCTTTGTCGGCGGCGGCACTCCCACGGTGTATGGCGGCGCGGAGCTGGGCGGCTTGATCCGGGAGTGCCTGACCCTCTTCAATTTCGATCCGGAGCCGGAGGTCACCGTCGAGGCCAACCCCAACAGCGTCGAGCTGGCAAAGCTTGCCGCGCTGCGCGAGGCAGGGGTCAACCGGCTGAGCATCGGCGTGCAGTCCTTTTCAGACCGGCTGCTGCGGGGGATCGACCGCAGCCATTCGCGGGCGGAGGCGCTGGCGGCAGTGGCCGCGGCCCGGTCGGCGGGCTTTGCCAACCTGAACCTCGATCTGATCTACGGCCTGCCGGAGCAGTCCCTTGCCGACTGGCGGGAGACCATTGCCGTTGCCCTGGCCCAGAACCCCGAGCATCTGGCCCTGTACGGACTCTCCGTCGAGGAGGGGACCCCGTTCCACCGCCGGTCCGAACAGGGCGGCCTCGCCCTGCCAGACGAGGAAACGGTGCAGGAGATGGAGGATTTCGCCTACGGGCAACTGGCTACGGCCGGGTTGCCGCGCTACGAGATATCGAATTTCGCGAGGGCCGGCCGTAGCTCCCGCCACAACGAAAACTACTGGCACAACGGCAACTATCTGGGCCTGGGGGCGGCCGCGGTCTCCTGCCTTGGGCATCTCCGGTTCCGGCAGGTGCCGGAGCCTGAACGGTTCGTCAGGTTGATCAACGACGGCGCGCCCCCCTTCATCGAGATGGAGGCGCTGCCGCCCGCCGCCGCCTTCCGCGAGACGGTGATCATGGCCCTGCGGATGCTCGAAGGCATCGCGGTGGCGGAACTGGCGGCGCGGTTCGGCGTCACTCCGCAGGACTACTACGGGAAGACCTTTGTCCGTTTGCAGGCGCAGGGGTTGCTTGCTGTCGAGGATGGGTTTCTACGCCTCACCGCCAGGGCGCTGCCCGTTGCCAATCAGGTCTTGGCGGAGCTGGTGTGAATGGGGTAGAGTGCATGGTGCCGATCCGTATGCAATCCATTAACCGCCCGTTTTAGCGGAGAAAAAAGATGGCCAAGCCAAAAACCGCCTATGTCTGCTCCCAGTGCGGGACCACCCACGGCAAGTGGGCCGGCCAATGCCCAGACTGCCGGCAGTGGGACACCCTTTCCGAAACCGCGCTTGAGCCGGCGGTGAAAAGCAACCGCTTCGGCGGCTACTCCGGCTCCCTGGCCGAGGTGCAGCCCATGGCGGCGGTGACCATGGAAACCGAGGCCCGTCTGCACACCGGCCTCAAGGAGCTGGACCGGGTGCTGGGCGGCGGCCTGGTGCGCGGCTCGGTGGTGCTGATCGGCGGCGATCCGGGGGTGGGCAAGAGTACCGGCCTGTTGCAGGTCTGCTGCGAGATGAGCCAACGGGTGAAGACCCTCTATGTCACCGGCGAGGAGTCGTTGCGGCAGATCGCCATGCGCGCCAAACGGCTGGGGCTGCCGGACAAGGCGCTGCTGCTCACCGCCGAAACCCAGGTGGAGGCGATCTGTGCGGCGGCGGCCAGCGAGCGGCCCGAGGTGATGGTTATCGATTCCATCCAGACCATGCAGGTGGCCGACGTGCAGTCCGCACCCGGCAGCGTCAGTCAGGTGCGCGAGTCGGCGGCCCGGCTCACCCAGTTTGCCAAGCAGAGCAACACCGCCATCTTTCTGGTCGGTCACGTCACCAAGTCTGGCGATCTCGCCGGGCCCCGGGTGCTCGAGCATATCATCGACGTGGTCTGCTACTTCGAGGGCAACTCCGACAGCCGTTACCGGATGATCCGGGCGGTGAAAAACCGGTACGGGGCGGTGAACGAGCTGGGCGTGTTCGCGATGACCGAAACCGGCCTCAAGGAAATCGCCAACCCCTCGGCCATCTTCCTGTCGCGGTCGTCCGAGCCCATGCCGGGCAGCGTGGTGATGGTGGTCTGGGAGGGCAGCCGGCCGCTGCTGGTGGAGATCCAGGCCCTGGTTGACGACAGCCACGCCGAAAACCCGCGCCGGGTGACGGTGGGGCTCGAGCAGAACCGGCTTTCCATGCTGCTCGCGGTACTGCACCGGCACGGCAACGTCGTCACCTACAATCAGGATGTCTTCATCAACGTGGTGGGCGGGGTGCGGGTCAACGAGACCAGCGTCGATCTCGCCCTGCTGCTGGCCATTGTCTCCAGCCTGCGCGACCAGCCGCTGCCGCGGGATCTGGTGGTCTTCGGCGAGGTGGGGCTGGCCGGGGAGATCCGGCCGGTGCCCAACGGTCAGGAGCGCTTGCGGGAGGCGGCCAAGCACGGTTTCAAGCGCGCGATCATTCCCAGGGACAATGCGCCTAAGGCCGGCATCAAGGGCATGGAGCTGATTGCGGTCGGCAAGCTCGGCGAGGCCATTGCCGCGCTGGCCTGAGCGGCCGACCGGCCTTATCGGCCCCGCCGGCCAGATTTAGCGGCCAACGTCGTTGACATGCCGGTTTGTAATATGGTAAAGATGCTCTCGCGACATCCAGGAGGGATGGCCGAGTGGTTNNGGGTTCGAATCCCTCTCTCTCCGCCAAGTTGAAAATCCGGAGCAATCCGGGGCATTTTGAAGCCCGCAAACCCGATTCGGTTTGCGGGCTTTTTTTGTTTTGGGCGTTTGGAACTTGCTGATTCGTTGGCAAATGCTCTGCGGCTCACGGGCGGCGAATACTTTGCGGGATTGGCAAAAAATCTCGTGTTGTCAGGTAAGGAGAAAAGGGGTAATCAATTGGACAGGATTTGGTTTTAGCAACATGCATGTAGAGCAACTAGTTATGGCTCATCTCTACCAGCCGATTAGAGATGGGTATATTCTATTTTCGGCATTCAAAGGATATTTCATGAAACTACTAAAATTACCCCTTGCTATAATCACATTGTTCATTTTGTCGGGATGTGGGGCTTCTATCCCCCCACTTAATTTTTCTGTTCCCAATGTAGGAGTTTCGGAACGAAAGGTTGATGCCGAAATGAAATCAATGACTGTAACGATTGCTCGTCCTGATGAAAAAACGGGTGATCTGCCTGTCGGAATGGAGCAAATGGTACCACAGTTGTGGCAGACTTGTTTGACTGAGGCATTAAATAGGATGGCTATTTTTCAAGACGATGCGGACACAAAAGTCAATGTTTCTGTGAAGATATTAAAATTATGCCCTCCGGCTGCTGGATTTGCTATGACTACAGAAACCGCTGCTCGTTATGAAATTATAGATAGAAAAACTGGAGGCATAATTTTTACCCAAGATATTTCGTCAGTTGGCACAACTCCTATGGATTACGCATTTTTAGGGATAGCTCGTGCCCGCGAATCGATTAATCGTGCAGTGCAAAATAATATAAGCCAATTTCTACAAACACTTCAGACAGTTGATGTGCATAAACCTATGTTCCCGGCGAAGAGCGCCGCAGCCAAATGAAATCATATCGTGTAGTTCCAATAATAGTGGCATTGCTGTTAGGTGCTTGTGCGCCTAATATATCTCCTCAATCCTATTCTGTCGGGTCAGTTGGCCAGATTAACCGTACAGTGGCAGCGATTGTTATTAGTGCGCGTGAAATTGATATCGAAGGAACTGCCGGGTTAGGCGGAACTACAGGGGCTGCGACTGGTGCTGTTGTCGGTTCTGCTGCGGGGGGCAATAATTCGCGAGGGAATATCGTTGGTGCTATCGGCGGGGGTGTTGTTGGTGGTCTTGCTGGAGCTGCAATAGAGTCTAATGCAACTCGCCAAAAGGGTATAGAATATGTTGTGGAAACTGAAAATGGTAATCTTATGACGATTGTACAAGGATCAGAACCTAAATTTTTGACTAAGCAAAGAGTTTTAGTCCTATATGGTTCACCTTCTCGGTTGATTGCAGACCCACGAGATATAAAATGATTAGAAAATTTTTTTGGCCTCTATTGTTTTTAGTCGTGTTGATATTTTTAGCTTTGTTTTTGTTTGCGCCGCCAGTCCTCATTTTTTCATGAGGACTGGCGGCGCAAAAGTAATTGTGGGGGAGTCTGGGTCAGGCTTGGCAATTGGACAATTATGTATCTGTCAAGTGTAGACTCACTCTTAGGCCCAATTGTCAATCCCGGCCCCATCTTATGCGCTATTATAGTTATTCGGTAGCGAAAGGAGTAAAAGTAAAATGAACAAACTATTGTTGGCTATATTTATATCTGTTGTGTTTTTGGCTTCACCAGTAATGGCAGCAGAGCCAGTGCCTTTTAAAGATTTTATATCAATAACAGAGAATGTCCTTGATGCTTTGGATGAGGTTGAAACTGTATTTTCTAGTGCTGACTCAATGAAGATAGAGGCAAAGATTGCGTTTAAGAAGTTTGATATTTCAATGAAAAAATATGATCGACACATTAAGGCGTGGCCTGAGTGTAAGCAAGGCATGATAGCATGGAAAATGGAAAGTGCGCGTCTTCTTTATGATATTGCTTTACTTGAAGGTGCTCATGGTAAATCTAATGTAGATGCAGATAAGGCGGTGCAGGAGGCAAGAGATTTGTTTGCTGAATACAAAAAGTTAAATAAATAATTTGTCTTTGTGTATTGCTCTTAAATTTATTTGTTGTATTTGTTCATTTTTTGTTTGGCATTTTAATGCAGGTGACCTTCTCAGGGTTAGTCTTATTTATCAGCATAATCTAGTGTTTGTTGTAATCATAAATTGTGTTTTAAAAACTGAAGACAGTTCTTGTCAATCACTCTGCAGGCATCTTGGAGTTCAAGAAAAACCCTAGTGCCCTGATCGAACAAGCCGAGGGGGAACCCATCGCCATCCTTAACCACAACAAGCCCATCGCTTATCTTATTTCCGCCGAGGCATACGAAGAACTTATGGAGCGCATTGAGGACTATCAGCTTGGCTTGATCGTCAACGCGCGACAGGGCGAGATGATCTCCGCCGTCGAAGTCAATATCGATAAACTTTAGGTTCAAACTCGAAATTTATCTCCCATCTCCCTGGCTTGGTTATCGCCGTCGGCAAGCGCAGCAACAACGACGTGTACAAGAAAGCCCGCATCCGTTCTGAAAAATAATTACGGACCAACTAACCAAAAAATGCAGCGGTCGTTCTGTTTTGCTATCCTTGTTTTGGACCCTCCTCTGAATATTCACCTGCAAAAGGGAGCAAAACATGACAACGGCATACCGGACCACATTTCTTGAGCGGATCGAACGGACTCCCAAGGCCAAGAGTTATCGGTTTGCCCGGCCCGAAGGGCTCACCTTTGCGGCCGGGCAATACATGTTGCTCGATTTGGGGGACAGGCTGCTGCATCCGTTGTCATTGAGCAACGGCCCGCATGAGACCGGGTTCATTGAATTCACCAAGCGGATGACCGGCAGTCCGTTCTGCGAGCGCCTTGAGTCGCTTGCCAGGGGGGAGGAGGTCGGCGTCAAGGGGCCGGCCGGCAGGTTTGTCCACGCCCCTTCCGGCAGGACGCTGGTCATGGTTGCCGGCGGCATTGGCATAACGCCTCTCAGGAGCATTCTGGCCGACCTAGCGAATGGCAAGGAACGCGCCGGCTCGATTATCCTGCTCTATGGCAATGTGAACCGGGATGATATCCCCTTCCGGGAGGAGTTGGAAAATATCGTGCTGCCCGATTACCGCCTTGTGCATGTTTTGTCGGACACCGCCGGCATGGAAAAGGCTGTGTATAAGGGATTCATCAACGCCGGGGTAATCTCCAGGGAGGTGCCGCAATGCACGCACGCCGATTACATGATCTCCGGCCCGCCGGGCATGGTTGAGGCGATCAAGAAGGAACTGGCCTCGCTCAACGTCGCGGAAAACCGGATTCGGACCGATATATTCCTTGGCTATGATTGACAGGGGGCGCGATACTGGCAGTTGAACCGGTCGCCTGGGTGGCGTCCGGTTACTTTTGGGCATAAATCAACACAAGCATTGGGTCGAGGCCATGGCGTACGCGAATATCTGGGAAGGCAAGGGTTGCTGCCGGAAATTCTCCGGGGTGGTGGGGCGGGGTCGGTCAACGCAAGGCGTTTTCGTTTTTCTGTTGATTGTGACGTTGCTTGCGGCAGTCGCAGGGGGCGCGATGGCCCAATCCTCGCTGTGTCATGGCAACACCAAGAGTCGGATTATTCACCGGCCAGGCTGCCGTTATTACGACTGCAAGAGATGCACCGCGCGATTTTCCTCTGTCCAGGAGGCCATCGACGCCGGGTACAGGCCGTGCAAGGTTTGCAGGCCCTAGCCGAGTGCGTGCAGGTTCAGATGGTATTTGTTGGCATCCGACATGTGGAGGATATTCCTGTCGGTCAGCTTTTTGAGGTCACGCCTTGCTGTTTGGGTGGAAACCCTGCTGTAAAGGATGGAGAATGGGGTCTTGTCTGTTAAATCTTTTAAGGTGAAATGGACTTGATTGTCTAGCAGTAATAACAGAAGGTCGAATTGGCGTTTTGTTATTCTTTTATGTTTTTTTTCAAATGCATAGAAATCCCTGAGGGTGAATTTTCTTATGAAGTAAACAATGGATTTTTTGATCACTTGCAGGCTTTCTATGGACGCATTCAGCATAAATTCGACGAATGGGGTAACATCTTTTTTAAGATCAATGCTTTTTGAGAATGAAATGTAATAGTCGTCAACATTACGGTAGTAATAATTTGATATCTCTTTGGGAACATATTTTACGTTAGAGGTTTGGAGCAGCAGGGCTTCTATTATTCTTGATGTTCTCCCGTTGCCATCCCCAAATGGATGGATGAGGCAAAAGTGGTAATGGGCCAGGGCGGCACGGATAAATGGATTGAGGGCCTTTATCTCTTCGCTGTTTATCCAGCCGACAAATTCAGTCATCAGATTTTGAATGTCAGCGAGTATTTTGGGGGGGGTGTATTTGCCGCCATGGGCCTTGTCGCCTACATAAACCATTCCGTTGCGGTATTGCCCTGGGATATTGTTTTCCTGCGGGAGGTTGTGGGTGATTATTTTATGCAATTCCTTGATGAGTTCTTCGGTCAGGGTGAATGGTTCGTTCGAAGGCTTGATGTTTGAGAGCCAGTTATAGGCATTTATGAGGTTTTTAATCTCCTGTTTGTCTTTTTGGGTGTAGTTGGCGATGTCCTCGCCTTCTGCGATTCTTTTCACGTCTGCGCCGGTGATTGCGTTGCCTTCAATCATGGCGGTGCCGGAGATTGAGCTGTACATAATGTCGGGCTCCAGCTGTGAAGAGAGCTCGGGTAAAATTGGCAGATCGGCGACTGTTTCGTTAAGCACCACGGCCCGCACAAGCAGGCTGTTGATCCGGGCCTCGTCGTAAATGTCGCAGAGGTAAAACTTGCCGGATTTAAAAGTCATGATTTCCTTCATTGTTTTGTCCTGTAAGATGAAACATGAAATGTAACGACAATTTACTTTAAAATCAGCATGTTGAATTGATGTCGATTGAAATAATGTAACGCATAGTGTGTGTACATGCAAGGCGATTGTGAAGCCATGGCCCCGGTCAGCCCGCCTGCGGGCTTCGGGAACGCCCGTTGGGTGCATTCGCGGTGCATTTTTGGGAATGTCCTGCCGAGTCGCGGCGGCAAGCAAGCATTGGGTCGAGGCCATGGCGTACGCAAACACCTGGGAAGACGCGGGGCTTTACCGGAAATTCTCCGGGCTGGTGGACAGCGAAGAGATTTTGCGATCCAATCTCGATCTGCATGTGCATCCCAAATTTGCCGAGATTACATATATCATCAATGATTTCAGCGAGATTACCGGACATGCGGTTACGGCCGCCCACACCGGCATATATGCCAAGACCGACGATATGGTAGCCTTTGTCAAAGGCCGGATGAAGATTGCCATCGTGGCGGATCAGGACCCGGTGGTCGCCTTGGCGCGCGGCTACCGGGAGCAGCTGGCGGGCAGCCTGTTCATCTGTGAGATTTTTGCCACGCTGGCGGAGGCGCGGGCGTGGGTCGGCAGGGATTCATAAACTGCGAGGCTCCGGGCGATTGGCCGTCAGGCCGGATTCGCCGCCCATGGCGCAGGTTGGCAACTCTTCAAGCTGCGGGCAGTCGCGGCCGCAGAACCCAAGCAACCAGGTGGCCGATAGATGATCAATCTCGACTTCATCGATAAAAAGATCGTAAACCGTGAAACGGTTATCCTCGACGGCGCCACCGGCACCGAGCTGGAGCGGCGCGGGGTGACGATGAACAGCGCGGCGTGGAGCGCCGAGGCCATTCTCGGCGCCCCGGAGGTGGTGCGGGCGGTCCATGCGGATTACATCCGGGCCGGGGCGGATGTCATAACCTGTAATTCCTTTTCGCTCGCCCGGCACATGCTGCTCCGGGCCGGGCTTGAGGGGCGGTTTCGCCGTTTGAACGCCGACGCGGTCAAGATCGCCGTGGCGGCCAGGGAGGGCGCGAACCGGCCGGTGGCGGTCGCCGGCTCCATCGCCCCCACCACCTTCTGCGACGATCCGAACCTCTGTTACCCGCCCGACGCCAATGCCTTTGCCTGGTACCACGAGCAGGCGGAGATCCTGGCCGAGGCCGGGGCGGACATCCTGATCATCGAGATGATCGAGGATATCCGGCAGGGTTCCCTGGCGGTGGAGGCGGCGTTGCGGACAGGCTTGCCGGTCTGGCTGGGGTTCAGTTGCGTGAAGAACGCGGCCGGGGAGATCATGCTCTGGGAGCAGGGGCATACCCTGCGGGATGGGGTCGAGGCCATCGCCGGGATCGGCGGGGATGCGGCCTTTATCATGCACACCGAGACCAGGGACGCGGCCGAGGCCTTCGCCATTCTCAAGTCGCGCTGGCGCGGCCGGATCGGCGTCTACGCCCATTCCGGGGTCTTTGTGATGCCGAACTGGCTGTTCACCGACATCATTACCCCGGAGGCGTATGCCGCCGAGGCCAAAAAATGGATCGGCCTGGGCGCTGAGATCGTGGGCGGCTGCTGCGGGATCGGCCCCGAGCATATCCGGCGGTTGAAGGCCTTGCCGGCATGAACCGGCCGTGTCGGCCACGCCCGCGCGTTGAAAGCCCGCGAACCGTGATGGTCGCGGGCTTTGTCGTTTCGACGGGCCGGGTTTCTGGGATAATCCGGTTGTCAGGCGGGCTCGATTGAGGTAAGGAGGGGAAAGGACGGCAGGTTTTCGCGGCACGGACGACAAACAGGGGGAGGATGCCATGGGATACACGTTTCGGAATCTGATTTTCGAGGGGGGCGGGGTCAAGGGGATTGCCTATCTCGGGGCCCTGGAGGTTCTCGCCGACCGGCAGATAACCGCCGGGATTCAGCGCATCGGCGGCACGTCGGCCGGCGCGATCAACGCCGTTCTGCTCGGCCTCGGCTTTACCCCGCAGGAAACCCAGGATGTTCTCTGGGCGCTTGATTTCAACGATTTCAAGGATGATTCCTGGGGCGTCATCCGTGACGCCGAACGCTTGGTCGAGCAATACGGCTGGTACAAGGGGGATTACTTCCGCCAGTGGATCGGCGACCTCATCAAGGAGAAGACCGGCAACAGCGAATCCACCTTCGCGGACCTGGAGGCGATGCGGGCGCAGCGTGGTTTCAAGTCGCTGTACCTGGTGGGCACCAATCTTTCGACCTCGTTTACGGAGGTCTTTTCGGCGGAGCATACCCCTCGGACCTGTATCGCCGACGCCGCGCGGATATCCATGTCCATCCCGTTGTTTTTCGCCGCGAAGCGGAGCGTGCGCGGCGACGTCTACGTGGACGGCGGGGTGCTCGACAACTATCCGATCAAGCTTTTCGACCGCAAGAAGTATCTCGCCACGCAAAACTTTGTCGAAACCGACTACTACCAAAAGATCAATGCCGGGATGGCCGCGGCCGCCCGCCCGGTCTCCGATTATGTCTACAACAAGGAAACCCTGGGCTTCCGCCTCGACACCAGGGAGGAGATCGCCCTCTTCCGCGACCACGCCGAGCCGCCGCACAAGAAGATAGACAACTTCATGGAATACACCCTGGCGCTGATCAACGCCATTGTCGAGGCGCAGCAGAATACCCATTTACACAGCGACGACTGGGCGCGTACAATCTACATCGACACCCTGGGCGTGAATACGACGGATTTTGATCTTTCAGACGCCAGGAAGAGGGAGCTGGTGCAGTCCGGCAAGGATGGCGCCCTGCGGTATTTTGACTGGTTCGACGGCGACGAGGCCAAGCCGAACCGGTAACGGGCCGGCCGGAAGGACGAGACTGAAAGGAGACGGCGCAGATGGATCATCAAGTAATCATCCAGTTGATCGTTGCTTACACCCTGGTCGGCGCGTTCATCTTCACGGTGGTGGTCACCTGCCTGTCGCTGGTGGGGTGGATCAAGCTGGCGGACGCCGGCCAGCAGCAAAAGCTGTTTACGGTGCTGGTGGTGGAACTGGTTGTCGGCTGCCTGGCCTTCTTCCTCAATTTCCTTACCTTCAACCCGGCCGTGGTCGCCAAGCAGATCGGCGATCAGGCCGTGGTCCTGCATCAGGACCGGCTCAGGTCGCTGCTGGCGAGGATCGACGGGCTGCCCATGGAAAAGATGCGGCAGGTCGGGGCGACACTTGCCGCCCCCCTGCCCCTCCTCGATAAGGCGATCGTCTCGGAGGCGGCGGAGGACATCCCTATCGAGTCGGCGCATCCCGCCCCCGATGCCTACGCCGAGGCCGGCAAGGCGGCCTGCGCGGAAGCGGATCAGACCGTCGCCAGGGAGATTTTGAAGATGCAGATCGTGCTGGGGGCGCGAAGCGCCGCCGATGTCGACGCCTGGGAAAAGCTGATCGGGCCGCCGTTGTAGGGCGGGATGCCCGTTGGCCGGCGCCGGCCGGCCCAACCGTCAAGGAGCCATGCCATGTCCGCTGCCATCATTCGGGAGATCCGCATCGATCCCGTGGTTCCGACCCAGTCGGTGTTGATCTCCACCGCCCGCGGCAACCGGCCGCGCCGGGATGAACAGCCGGTGGCGCGCGATATGCGCGGCTCTGTGGAGACCTGCCCCTTTTGCCGGGGCAACGAACATCTCACCCCGCCGGTGAACATGCAGGCGCCCGCCGCCGGCGAATGGGCGATCCGGGTGGTGAAGAACCCCTATCCGGTCCTGGCCGACGATTTCCTGCCCACCGGGCTGCCCGCCGGCATCCAGCAGGTGATCGAGGGGTACGGGCACCATGAGGTGATCATCGATCATCCCAACCACGGGATAGCCCTCCATCAGTTCACCGAGCGGCATCTGACCACCCTCTTCGGGGTTTACCGGGACCGGATGCGCTATCTCTACGACGCCGATCCCCGGATCAGGTACATCCTGGTGTTCAAGAATTTCGGCAAGGCGGCCGGCGGCAGCATGGCCCACACCCACAGCCAGCTCATCGCCATGCCCATCGTGCCGCACAACGTCCACGACGAGGTGGAGAGCAGCCGGGAGTATTATCGGCGTCACCACGCCTGTGTGTTCTGCACCCTCATGGACGAGGCGATGACCATGACCACCACCTCCTTTGACCGCCGCGCCGGGGAAAGGCGGCTGGAATACGAAACCGGCCGGTACATCGTCGACCGGGGCGAGAAGTTCGTCGCGGTGAAGCCCTTTGCCAGCCGCTACGAGTGGGAGGTGCATATCCTGCCGGTCAGGCATCAGAGCAACTTTCTGGCGGCGACCGACGATGAGCTTGCCGACCTGGCCAGGGTTCTTCGCCGCACCATGACGCGGCTGAACGGGGTGGTCGGCGATGTGCAGTACAACTACTTCCTCCACACCGTGCCGCATCTCAAGAACAGCGGCGATTTCGCCGACAGCTTCCACTGGCATCTCGAAATTTGTCCCCGCACCAGCATCCCCTCCGGCTTCGAGTTGGGCTCGGGCCTTTTTGTAAACACCATCAGCCCCGAAGACGCCGCCGCCCGGCTCCGCCAGATCGTGATTCCGGAGTAAGCCGGCTCTTTGCCCATCCCCTGTTCCGCCCGCCTCGCTGTCGCCCTGCAAAAAATACCCCCGCGCTCGGCAAAAATCGCCTGTTTACCGGCGATTGGCGGCCGGTTGTCGCCGCTCCATGCCGTTGTTCGCAGGCTTTTTGGATGTGGCGCATCTTTTGCATTGAAACTGGTCGGGCGGGGCGGACGCACGGGTGTCCGTTTGCGGGTCGCCCGAATATCATCACGAGCGTAAAGGCGCCGCCGCGTTGTGCGTGTTGCCGTCAAAGGAGGGGGAAAGATGCTGTTCAAGCTCACCATGCTGGCTGGGGCGATCCTGTTGTTTCTTTTATCCGACGTACTGTTCGGCACCACCCTGCTGTCGGCCACGGTCGCCGGCGGCTTGCTGGTGACGGTCGGGCCGCTTTTGGGCGCGGTGCTCGCCTATCGGCTGCCGGCCGTCAAGTCGCTCTGGCTGGATATTGTCGACATGTTCACGGAGGAGGAGGCGCCCGACGCCGCCATGATCAAGGAGATCGAGCAGGTGGCCTATATCTGGCAGGCGGACGGGTACCGGGGGCTTGAGAAGGCGACCCGCAAGATCAGCGATCCCCTGCTGCGCATCGGCGTCGGCCTGGTCGCCGACTGCTGCGAACCCGCCGAGGTCCGCACGATTCTTGAGCGCCAGTCCCGACTCTATTTCTCCGGGCGGGCGGCGCAGGGCGGGATCTTCCGTTTTCTCGCCAGGCAGGCGCAGACCTTCGGGCTTGTCGGCACGGTGATCGGGATGATCATGGCCTTGCGCTCCGTCGGCGATCCCATCGCCATCGGCAACGGCATGGCCGTCGCCCTGTTCTCCACCCTGTTCGGGCTGCTGCTGGCCAACCTGGTGTACCGGCCGCTGCACGGGAAGTTCAAGGAGTTGCTGCGCCGCGAATACAAGAGTCAATTGTTGATCATGGATGGTGTCAACTATTTGGCGACGGGGAAATGCTCCCGCGCCATCGCCTACCGGCTGCAGCCGTTTCTAGAGGTGGAGGAGGAGCCGTTGTCCGGCGGCAACGGGCTGATGCATGAGCGGCTGCATCGCTTCGCCGCGTAGCGGTGGTGTGAAAAAAACGCCGGTATTGCCGCGATATGCACGGCAACTGCCGCTTGACTCGCGGGGTTGGAATGGCCTAGCATGAGAGGGGAGGCGTGCCGCAAGGCACATACCCGATCAACCCGCACCAGGAGCGCTCGGTCATGGCCACGAGAGAAAAAAGAACCCCGCTGACGATGTTTGCCGCCATATCGGACGGCAGCCGTGTTTACGAGGGGATTGTGATCAACGTTTCCAGGGACGGGTTGATGATGAAGGAGATCCCCGAGAAATTTGATTTTTACGCGGAGAGGTATACGGCGGTCATCAGCCAGCAGGACAAGCATTTCAAGTTTTTTCTGGCCCCCCGGTGGTCGAAGACGACCGGGATTTTCAAGGAGATAGGCTTCCGGATCATCTCCCCCCCGCTTGAGTGGATACGGTTTGTCAACAAGCTTCTGGGCGAGGAGGCGCCGCTGCCCCCGTCCCATCTTCCCTGACCGTTTGGCGTCGTCGCGTGGAGCGTCGATGCCTACCAGCCCCAGAGCAGGTTGCGCAGCACCCAGCCGACCAGGCCGTTCTCGTGTTCTACCTTCACCCAGCCGTCCTTGCCCCGTTCCAGGGTCTTGAACACCACGCCGTAGTTGGCCTTGCCGATCAACCGGTAGCTGGTGCCGGGGCCGCTGCGGATGTTGACCACCTTCTTCTTGACGATCAGATGGGGGGTGCGGTTGACGAGGCTCTTGTATATCCAGCCCACGTCGCCCTCGAAATCGGAAACCTTGTACCACTTGCCCTTGCTGTCCAATACCTGCAGCGGATAGCCGTCGCCCAGCTCCCAGAGGATTGCCTGATCATCCCCCGGCCCGGAGCGCATGTTGACGCGATCGCCGGCAACGCTTACCAGTTGGATGGCGTTGGCCGTGGTGGCGGAGATAAGGATCAAGACAATTCCCAGAAACAACCGTTTCACTGTATTCCTCCTGCTGATGTTGCCTGCGTGGTGTGCAACGGATTAGCCGGTCTTTTCCGTCGCGGCGAGGCGTTTGCCACGGGCGCCGGTGAGCGGCAGCCCGCAGAATTCGAGGGAGATGGCGTCAAACTTACAGGCCTGATGCATGCAGGCCAGGCATGCGATGCACTCGGTGTCGTCGGGGGACTCGTTGAATTTGACCCCCATGGGGCAAACCTGATGACAGGCGTTGCAGTTGGTGCACTTGTGCGCGTCCAGACGGAGGCGAACGGCCCGGACCTTGCCGAACAGGGCGTAGAACGCGCCCAGCGGGCAGGCCACCCGGCAGAACGGTCTGCTCGCCATCACTGCCCAAGCTATAAATGCAGTCATGATAACAAATTTACTGAAAAAGAGAAAGCCGATGGTTTCCCGCAGGCCGGGTTGCAGGATGAGCAGGGGGACGCCCGCCTCAAGGGTGCCGGCCGGGCAGATGTATTTGCAGAACCACGGCGAGCCGAGACCGAATTCATCCACCGCCAGCAGCGGCAGGAGGATGACGAAGAGGAGCAGGATCGCAAACTTCAGGTGGCGCAGGCCGCGCGGGATCTCGAACTTGGGCGAGGGAAGCTTGTGCAGGAGTTCCTGGCAAAAGCCGAAGGGGCAGGCCCAGCCGCAGATCATCCGCCCGAGGAAGCCGCCCATGAGCCCCATGGCCCCGACTATGTACCAGCCGAAGAAATACTGGCCGGAGGCGATGGCGAGGCGCACGCCGCCCAGCAGTTGCTGCAGGGCGCCCAGCGGACAGCAGGTGGTGGCGGCCGGGCAGGAGTAGCAGTTGAGGCCGGGGGCGCAGAGCACCTTCAGCGGCCCCTGGTAGATGTTGCGGGTCCACGGGAAGAGCCAGTAGCCGTTCATCAGGAAACCGGCGACGGTCTGCACCCATTTGCGTACAAACTCCATCAGCCGACCCCGATGCAGCTCAGGCAGATCTGGCGCGCCTGTTCGAGAACCCGGCCCGGTTCGTCGATGGCGATGCCGATCAGCAGCAGCGCCAGAAAGAAGAGGCTCAGCCAGAGCGGGGCCTTATCGATGGTTTGGTCGGGTTTGCGTCCCGGCTTGCGATTTTCTGACATGCGGCTAAACCTTTCTGCGGTCGAATGATATGCGCGGCGGCGTATCAGGCTAATCGGCGGCGGACCGCCGCCTGCTTGTCGCCGAGAGCGATCCGCCTGTCCCGGCGGTCGTCGATGACGATCTGGGTCATGACCCGTTGCGCGCCGCCGGCAAAGGGGATTTCGTGCAGCCTGGCCGCGAGCTCCAAAAGCCTTGGAATCTCGCCCTCGATGATGGTGCCCATGTCATGGAGCCGGAAGGGGATCTCCTCGGCGGCCAGCATCCGCTGCATGGCCGCGACATGGTCGCCGACACTGGTGGTGGCCGTGCCGAGCGGAACGACGGTGATCTGGAGGAGGGCCATGGCGCTTCGTCCTTCTTCCCTGGGACTTTTGTCTCAGCCCTGGGCGTTGTCGTCGGCGAGTTCGTCGCCGAGTGCATCCGGGTCGGTGCTGTTGTAATAGATGATGTTCTTCAGGTGGTAAAAGCTGTCCAGGTCGATTTCATTGAAGTGCAGACCGACGCCGCCCTCGCGTACGCGCACCACCTCGCCGCTCATCTGCAGGGCAAGGTCGCTGGAGGTGCCGCTCAGGTGCAGCGAAAGCTCGCAGCGGTCACCCTTGGCGCGGGGGCCGGTCACTCCCTTGACAAAGACCCCCTTGAGGCTCAAATCCTGGGTTTCGCAATGTTCGTAGGTTCGGTCGTGGAAACGGACGGTGATCGTGGTATGGAACGGTACCCTGGTGTTGTGTCTTTTTTCTGCAGCCATCGTGAGTCCTCTTGTCGCGGAGGGGTTTACTCCGCGACCATGGTTAAAAAACCTTCGCGCCTCAGGAATTCCGCCACATTCAGGAGCGGCAGGGCATCCCCTTCCACCAGCCAGGCGGTGCCGGCGATATCGCCGTTTTTCCCCTTGCGGAATTTGATCATCCCCGAAGCCTGGTCGGCGATGGAGGAGCAAAAAACCGCGCCGTGCCAGTTGTCGTGGCTGAGTACCAGCACCCCGGTCGCCTGTTCATCGGGCAGTTCCGGCAGCCCCAGCCCCTGCGGGGTGATCACCGGCAGGGCCAGCTTTTTCAGCTGCCGGTCTTTCATCGCCGCCAGCGGCCCGGAAAACTGAACGGCCAGCCCCTGCATCAGGCGGGAGAAATCGACGAGGCCGATCCGGCCGGACCGCAGGTACGGGGAGAGCTTGCCCGCCTTGAGCGGCCGGATCAGGGCGATCTGTTCTTCCGGCACCAGCAGCTGCGTCGTGCCGATGACGAGCCGCCGGACCGGCGTTTCCTCGCAGGCCACCGGTTCATGTTTTTTCTGGCCGCCGCCTGTCGCGGGCGGTTCGGATGGCGCGGCCGTAGCGTCCTGCGGCCGCATGGCCATCTGGTCTAGAATGGCGCGGAGGCGGCCGGTGGTGATGGGTTCGCCGCCGCCGGCGAGCGCCACCGTCTCTTCGAGAAATCGTTGCAGGGCGGTGGTGGAGCCGTCTTTTCTGCTCAGGATCAGCCGCAGGCGGCTCAACAACTGCTCCGTCGCATAGCTTGCCCTGGCCGCTTCCCCCGGCTGGCTCGGGGGGGCCGTTTCCGCGCCTGCCGGGGCGGGCATGGCGGCGGCCGGCGGCTCGGCGGCCTCTTGCCTGTCTTCCGCCTCGGCGGGACGCTCCCGGCTGTCCTGCACCTTCTGCTTGAGGCTGCTGTAGCGCTTGAATATCCGCCGGAAAAGCTCTTCCTCGTGTTCGGGGTTGTAGTCGCGCTCCTCGTACAGGCTGACGATATGGGCCATGGTTTCCTTAAGGAAATCGATGGTCTCCGGCGGCGTTTCCTGCCGCTTCTTCATGTAGACGACCACGCTTTCCGCCATGGCCAGGATGGCCAGCATGCCCTTGCGGGTTTTGAAGCGTGTCTTCAGACAGGCGAACGCGGCCTCGATGGAATCCAGCCGCCGCGGCGACAGCCGCCAGTCCTGGGCAAGGATCTCCGCCTTCAGGCGCTGGATCGATTCATCTATGGATAAAATCAACGTACACTCTCCAGAAAGGCTTGTCTGCCTAGTGCCGCAAGCCAGGCCCTTGTTTCATGATCTGCGGGTTGTGGCGGCAATGCCCTCATGCGCGGCGCGGCCTCGCAAAAGAGAGGGGAAGAGTGCAAAAGAGTCCATAAGACTGTATAGTACATCATGCAGTTTTTTCCGTTACATTGCAACCGGACCGGGGGGCGGCCGCCAAATTCCGGCAATCACCATACCCTCTTTTCGACCACTGATACATAACCAAGTTGCGGGCTTCTGTCCGCAACTTTTATCACAGTTTTCATGGATCGGGCATGTTCTCTCCCCTTGCTTTTCTTGTTCTCCTCCTTGGCGCGCTGGTCGGCAGCTTTCTCAATGTGGTCATTCTCCGCCTCCCCGACGAGAACGCCTCCATCGTGCTGCCGCCGTCGCATTGCCCGCGATGCCGGACGCCGCTGCGCTGGTACGAGAACGTGCCGGTGTTCAGTTTTATCTTCCTTGGCGGCCGTTGCCGCACCTGCCGGGCGACGATCTCCTGGCAGTATCCGCTGGTGGAGACGGCGATGGCGTTGCTGGCGCTGGCCCTCTTCCGCCGGTTTGGCCTGAGCCCCGCCTTCGGCATCTATTTCCTCTTTGTCGCCGCCCTGTTGGCGGTGATCTTCATCGATCTCAAGCATCAGCTGATCCCGGACCTCATCTCGCTGCCCGGCATCGCCATCGGCTTTGCCGCCTCCTTTGTCAGCCCCTTGGTCTCCTGGCGGGACGCGGGGCTGGGAATCCTCATCGGCGGCGGGATCCTGTACGGCATCGCCTTGGGCTACTACCTCCTGACCAGGCGGGTGGGAATGGGCGGCGGCGATATCAAGCTGCTGGCGATGATCGGCGCCTTCCTCGGCTGGCAATCCCTGCCGTTCGTGGTCTTCAGCAGCTCGGTGCTGGGCAGTCTGGCCGGCCTTGGGCTGATGATCCGGCAGCGGCAGGGCGGCAAGACCATGATCCCCTACGGGCCGTTTCTGTCGGTGGGGGCGTTGTTGTATCTCTTCTTCCGGGAACAAATCCTGGAGATGCTCGTACTCTGGCTGCGTGTAGCCTAGCGGCTGCCGGCCGGCACGGGGGATGGCGTGGAAAAGGGAAGCGGACAGGCGGAGAGCGGGGCTGACCGGGTGCTGGTCGTCGATGACGACCCCATGCTCAGGGGCATGCTCAACGATCTCCTGACCGGCAACGGCTATCGGGTGACATTGGCCAGGGACGGCCGGGAGGCGCTGGCCATGCTTGAAGGCCAGCCCTTCGACCATCTGATCACCGACATCAATATGCCGGAGATGGACGGTCTGGCCCTGCTGGAGGCGGTGCAGGCCAGGGGGCTGCAGGTGCCGGCGACGGTGGTTTCCGCTTACGGCGACATGGAGAACGTGGTGCGGGCCTTCCGGCTGGGGGCCAGCGATTTCATCGCCAAGCCCTTCCGGTCCGAGGAAGAGGTGCTGCTCACCCTGCAGAAGGTGGCGGCGAAGCATCGGCTGGAGCGGGATAATGTGCTGCTGCGGGAGGAGCTGCGGGATCGTTATCTCTTCGGCAACATCGTTGCCAAGAGCCGGGTGATGACCGACATCTTCGCCACCATCGGCAAGATCGCCGACTATCACACCACGGTGCTGATCACCGGGGAGTCCGGCACCGGCAAGGAACTCATCACCCGCGCCATCCATTACAACAGCAATCGCAAGAACCGGCCGCTGATCAGCATCAACTGCGGCGGCATCCCCGCCAATCTTCTCGAAAGCGAGTTGTTCGGGCACGCCAAGGGCGCCTTTACCGACGCCCATCGCGCCCGCAAGGGGTTGTTCGAGGAGGCCAACGGCGGCACCCTGTTTCTGGACGAGATCGCCGAGCTGCCGCTGGCCCTGCAGGTCAAACTGCTGCGAGCCCTGCAGGAGGAGGAAATCCGTCCCCTTGGCGACAGCCGTTCCATCAAGCTGGATGTGCGGATCATCGCCGCCACCGCCAGGAATCTCAAGGCCGAGGTGGCGGCCGGCCGCTTCCGCGAGGATCTCTACTACCGGATCAACGTCCTGCCCATCGCGGTGCCGCCGTTACGCGAGCGCAAGGAGGATATCCCCCTGCTGGCCGCGCATTTCCTCAAGAAGTACAATCGGCGGATGGGGTTGAATGTGGCGCGGATGGAGCCGGACTGCCTGCAGCGGTTGTTGGCCTACGACTGGCCGGGCAATGTCCGCGAACTGGAAAACGTCGTCGAGCGCTGCATGGCCCTGGCCGACGGCCCCGCCCTGACCGCCCGTGATCTGCCGGCGGAGCTCGCCGACCCTGCCGGCGCGCGGGAGGGCGGGCGTTTCCAGCCGGCCGGCTATTCGATCAAGAAGAACTGCAAAGCCATGGAGCGGCAGCTCATCGCGCGGGCGCTTGCCGAAACCGGCGGCAACAAGACCAGGGCGGCGGCGTTGCTCGAGATCAGCATCCCGGCCCTGTTGTACAAGATCAAGGAATACGGGCTGGCGTCGCCGGAGAGGGAGCGCTAACCCGGCGCGCTCTTGTTAGAGCAGCGGCGAGATCCCCGCCCAGAGGGCGGAGAGCTGCTCGCGGAGAAGCTTGTTGTCGCCGCCGCTCTTCCCCGCCTGTTCGATGGCGCGGGCCAGCTGCGCCCACTCGGTAAAGCCCAGGTTGCCGAGGACCCCCACCAGGCCATGCACGGCCATGATCACCTCTCCCATGTTGTTGTCGTTCAGCCCCTGCTCCGCCGCCGTCAGCCGCTCGGCAATTTGCGCGTGGGAGGCTTGCAGCAGGATGTCGACCTTGTCCGGGGCGAGATGATAGGCGGCGTGCAGGTGCGCGCGGGCGGCCTCCTCGGTGGCGGGGGGGATGCCGTTTCCCTTGCCGGCCGTGTTGTCGCCTGCGGTTTTGGGGTGCGTCGCCTGCGCGTGTTTTTCGATGACCGCGAAGATGTCTTCGGGCTGGAACGGCTTGGTGATGTAGCCGTCCATGCCGGCCGCCAGACACCGTTCGCGGTCGCCGACCATCGCATGCGCGGTCATCGCCAGCACCGGAATCCGGCCGCCGGCAAGCTTTTCCTTGAGCCGCGCGGCCAGCGTGGGCGGGCAATCGACCACCTCCGCGGCCTCTCCCCCCTCGCATTGCCGGATGATGGCGGTGGCGGTCAGTCCGTCCATGCGTGGCATCTGCACATCCATGAGCACCAGATCGAAGGCTTCTCCGGCCAGCGCCTCCAGCGCCTCAATGCCGTTGCCCGCCGGGACGACGGCGTGGCCCGCCTCCTCGAGGATCATCTGCGCCAGTTCGCGGTTGACCGGGGTGTCTTCCACCAGCAGCAGCCGCAGCGGATTGCGGCTCAGCCGCTTCTCGCCGGCCGCGGTCAGGGCGCGATGCCGGTCGGCGTGGCAGCCCTTGCCGGCGAGGATCGACTGAACCACCTCGGCCAGGGCCTTGCGGGTGATCGGCTTGGTGACGCAGAAATCGATGCCGCGGCGCGCGCACTCGCCGCAAACGATCTTGTCGTTGGTCGCCAACATCGCGATGACCGCCGGCGGTTTGGCAAGCTTGCCCGCCATTGCCGTCGGCAGCGAGAGGTCGGCGACGCCACTCGGGACGCGGTCGACGATCAGGAGCCGGAACGGCCGACCTTCCTGCTCGGCGCGGAGCAGTTCGGCGAGCGCGGTGTTTTCATCGTCGGCGGTGATTGCCGGGAAGCCCCACGCGGTGAAGGTTTCGCGCAGGATGCGGCGGCCCAGGGGGTGGTTGTCCACGATCAGGACCGGCGAGGTCTGCGGTTCCGGGTCCTGAAAGAGCAGGGGCTGGGCGGGGACCGCGTCCAGGGGGAAGCTGATTTCGAACAGAAAGGTGCTGCCCTGGGTCGCGGGATCGGGGTCGACAAGCCGAAGGTTGCCGCCCATCAACTCGACGAGCCGTTTGCAGATGGCGAGCCCCAGGCCGGTGCCGCTGTAGTCGCGGGAAACGCTGTTGTCCACCTGGGTAAAGCGTTCAAAGATGGTTTCCCGTTGCGCCGGGGCAATGCCGATGCCGGTATCGCTGATCAGGAAGCGCAGGGTGACGTTGCTGTCGGTTGCCGCGGTGGGTTCAATGGTCACGGCGACATGGCCCTTTTCGGTGAATTTGATGGCGTTGCCGACCAGGTTGAGCAGGATCTGCCGCAAGCGCAGCGGATCGCCGATCAGGGCGGCGGGCACTGTCGCCGGCAGGTGGCAGAACAGTTCAAGCCCCTTTTCGTGAGCCTTGGCGGCCAGGGTCTGCACCGTTGACTCCACGGATTGCCTGAGATCGAAACTGGCCGCCTCGATGGCCAGCTGTCCCGCTTCCATCTTGGAGAAATCCAGGATGTCGTTGAGCAGCCCGAGCAGGGCGTTGGCGGAATCCTGCACCGTTTTCAGATAGTATCGCTGCTGCTGGTTGAGCGGGGTTTTCAGCGCCTGCTGGTTCATGCCGATGATGGCGTTCATCGNNGTGGCTCATGTTGGCCAGGAACACCCCCTTGGTGTGGTTCGCCTCCTCCGCCTCCTCCTTGGCGAGGGTCAGCTCTTTCTGCATGCGCTGCATGGCGAGGTAGCCCCCGATCATTTCCGCCGTTATCCAGAGAAAGCGGACGTCTTCCTTCTGCCATTCGCGGTCGTGCTGGGTGTCGTCAAAGCCGATGAAGCCGGTCCACCGCCCCCGGACCGAGATCGGCAGGATCAGGATCGAGAGGATGCCCTGCGGCGCCAGGATTTGCTGTTCCGCTTGCGGGAACGAGGCCACCCGGCCGTTGATCATGTTGCCGCGGGAGAGTTCTTCCTGCCAGCGGAGAAAGCCGTTGCGGTAGGGGAGATGCTGCAGTTCGGGGTTGTCGATTTCCGGCGGCACCCCCGCGGCGCACGCCTCGAAGGTCTGGCGCATGCAGAGGCCGTCGTCTTCGTCCTCGAAGTTTTCAAAAAAGTACACGCGGCTGGCGGCCGAGGCCTTGAGGAGGTGGTGCAGGCACTCCACGAGGGTGTCACGGACGGCCAGGTCGCCGCTGAGCAGGACCCGCGAGCAGGCGGTGAGGCATTTTTCATGGCGCAGCCGGATCGCAAGCCTGTCGGTGACCATTTCCCGCTCGGTGATGTCCTGCACCGTCCCGACCATCTTGGTCGGGTGGCCGGCGTCGTCGTAAAAGACCTCCGCCCGCTCATGGACCATCCGTACCTCGCCGTCCGGCAGAACGATGCGGTGCTCGACGGCATGGGGAATCCGGTTGTTGATTGCCGCCTGGTGGGAGCGATCCACCGCCGCGCGGTCGTCGGGGTGGACCGCGGCCAGAAAGGCCTCGTAGGTGGCCCCGAATCCCTGGGGGGTGAGACCGAAGATGCGGTAGATCTCGTCCGACCAGAACAGTTCGTTGCTGTCGATATGGTAGATCCAGCTGCCCAGCTTGGCGATGCGCTGCGCCTCGTTGAGGTTTTCCTCGCTCTGTTTCAGGTCGCGGAAGAGGACATTGAAGGGGGTGGTGAGGCAGGTTTCGACGATTGCCTTGTAGATCAGATAAAATGAGAGGATCTTGAAGTAGTGGCCGACCATGTTGGCAAGGCCGTAGTTGTTGTCATAGAGGGTGAAGCAGAGCTCCGAGGCAATGGTGCTGATGAGCGCCCAGCAGAGAAAGGGGTAGACCTGCGCCGTGAATTTATTGCGGTTTCTGATGAGGATGGCGATATCCAGGGCCAGGATGGCGGAGATGATATATTCGCTGATCTTCTTGAAGGGGGTGAGCCCGCTGCCATCGACAAAGCATTCCGGAAAGATGCGCCAGACAAAGATGGAACAGACGAACAGGCTGGTGACGAGGAAATATCCCCAGAACGCCAGGAGCGGGTTGCATTTCTTCTGCCTGTCGATAAAGAGGAAGGCACCCAGAAAACTGATGCTTTCCAGGTAGCGGGCCGCGATCCACAGTTGGTTGGCGTAGTAGTTGTAATCGGTGAAGATCGACATCCCCTTGTAGGCAAGGGTGTGAAGCAGGTCGAGGATGCCGATGAAGAGATAGGCGATGCCGAGAAAGGTGATAAAGGAGAGAGCGCTGTTCTTCTGATCCCGCTTGGAATTCCAGGCGATCAGGAACAGGGCGAAGGCCACGGAGATGCAGAAGATTTCCGAAAAGGAGTGGTAGAGCAGATAATCGTAGAGGCTGGTCAGGTACAACCCGACGACAATGGCGGCTGCCCCGGCGCCGGGCAATATTTTTTTGGACAGTTGGACCACGTTACGGTTCCTGTTGCGGATTTTTTTATACAGGGGGGCAAGGGCTTCGGGACGGCACGGGGTGTCACGAAGCCGCCGTTTACCGGATGCAGGCAGCGCATCACCCGAGTTCGCCGGCGGCGGATGATGGAGCAAAGGGATCGGTCCCCCGGAAGCCATTGCCGCCCGTCAGTGCCGTCCCCCTGGACAGCCTCCACCGCGTGTGTAATGTAAATAGGTATTATATTAAACTTTTCGCTATGAAAATAACCGGGTTTGCGAGAGGTGGGAATGGGGGGAACTACCTATTTTAGGAAAACATGAAGAAACTATCCGCTACAGCAAGCCTTCCTTCTTGAGATGCACCTGCAGGACGGAGATGGCGGCCGGGGTTATCCCGGAGATCCGGGAGGCCTGTCCCAACGACAGCGGCCGCACCCTGGCCAGTTTTTCCACCGCCTCGTTGGAGAGCCCGGCCAGCCCCTTGTACGTCATATCCTCGGGCAGGCGCACCTCCTCAAGCCGTTTGAACCGCTCCACCTGCTCAAGCTGGCGGCGGATGTAGCCCTCGTATTTCACCTCCAGCCGCACCGGTTCCCGCACTGCCTCGGCGATGGCGATCTCCGCGCCCGTCACCCTGGCGAGATCGTCAAAATCGATCTCCGGCCGTCGCAGCAGATCGGCAAGGGAGGCGGGCTGCTTGAGTTCGGTACTGCCCAGGGCGAGCAGCCGCTCGTTGATCTCGGCGGTGGGGGTGAGGATGGTGCGGTTGAGCAGGGCCATCCCCTCGTTGATGCCGTGGAGCTTCTGTTCAAAAGCGGCAAAGGCGGCATCGTCCACTAGGCCGATGTGCCGGCCGATGGCGCGCAGCCGCTGGTCGGCGTTGTCTTCCCGCAGCAGGAGCCGGTATTCGGCCCGCGAGGTGAAGAGGCGGTAGGGCTCCTTGGTGCCGCGGGTGACCAGGTCGTCGATCAAGACGCCGATATATGCCTGGGAGCGGTCGAGGATCAGCGGCTCTTGGACACGGCCGTGTTTCACCGCGTTGATGCCGGCGATCAGCCCCTGCGCCGCCGCCTCCTCGTAG
>DHYT01000088.1 GCA_002415465.1 Desulfobulbaceae bacterium UBA5123 | reverse complement strand
GCACATCGAGGAGGCGGGCGTGCATTCCGGCGACTCGGCCTGCTCGCTCCCGCCGTTCTCGCTGTCGCCCGATATCATCAAGGAGATCAGGCGCCAGGCCGGGGCCCTGGCGATCGAGCTCGGCGTCATCGGGCTCATGAACGTCCAGTTCGCGGTGAAGGATAGCGTGATCTATGTGCTCGAGGTCAATCCCCGCGCCTCGCGGACCATCCCCTTTGTCAGCAAGGCCACCGGCGTGCCGCTGGCCAAGCTCGCGACCAAGGTGATGATGGGCATGAAGCTCGTCGACCTGGGCTTTACCACCGAGGTGAAGGTCAAACATTATGCGGTCAAGGAGTCGGTCTTCCCCTTTGACCGGTTCGAAAACGTCGACACCATCCTCGGCCCGGAGATGAAATCCACCGGTGAGGTAATGGGCCTTGACGATTCGCTGGGGATTGCCTTTGCCAAATCCCAGATCGCAGCCGGCCAGCGGATTCCCAACCAGGGCAACGTCTTCATCAGCCTCCGTCGGGGCGACAAGGAGCCGATCCTGCCGGTGGCGAAACAGCTCACCGACCTGGGATTCAGCATCCTCGCAACCAAGGGCACCGCCGATTTCCTGAACGATAACGGCGTGGCCTGCACCCATGTCCACAAGATCTCAGAGGGGCGGCCCCATATCCTGGACAAGATCCAGGACAAACAGATCCAGTGGATCATCAACACCTCCATGGGTACACGTACCACCGAGGATTCCTACACCATCCGGCGCGCGGCCCTCAGCTACCATCTGCCCTACACCACCACCATCGCCGGGGCGGTTTCCATGGTCAAGGCCATCGCCACCACCCAGCAGGAATCCATGGAGGTCAAATCGATCCAGGAATATTTTTAAGCATCGCCCGGCGCTGTTTTTTCAAACCTGACGCCAGTTCGTCACTGGACTTTCCATTGCAGCCGACTTATGGTTAGAAGTCCAGGCGTTGACGATGGGCTGCCGGGCAAGCAAACCGGCAGCCGACATGGCCGGTGAGACCGAATCCTAGCAACAACTTGCCGGGCGCAGCACTCCCGGACAACGCAAAGATGAACCATTGTCCAGAGGAAATTCCTTGAATACCTTTTACAAAAATCTCTCCATGTGGCTGGTGATCGGCCTCACCATGGTTCTGCTCTTCAATCTGTTCAACAAGCCGCAGAGTGCGACCGAAGAATGGACCTACAGCGACTTTCTCACCAACATCGAGAACGGCGCCATCACCTCGGTGGTCATCCAGGGTGACGAAATCAGCGGTGCCACCGCCGAAGGCAAGAACTTCAAGGCGATCATGCCCCAGGACGACTCCCTGATCTCCACCCTGCGCAAGGGCGGGGTCAATATCCGCGTCCGCCAGAAAGAGGAGACCCCTTGGTATGTCACCATCCTCGTTTCCTGGTTCCCGATGCTGCTGCTGGTGGGGGTATGGATCTTTTTCATGCGGCAGATGCAGGCGGGCGGCGGCAAGGCGATGTCCTTCGGCAAAAGCCGGGCCCGGGTGATGGACAAGGAAAAAAGCAAGATCACCTTTGCCGATGTCGCCGGGATCGAGGAGGCCAAGGAAGAGCTGACCGAGATCATCGACTTTCTCCGTGACCCGCAGAAATTCACCCGCCTGGGCGGACGGATCCCCAAAGGGGTTCTGCTGGCCGGAGCGCCCGGCACCGGCAAGACCCTGCTCGCCAAGGCCATTGCCGGCGAGGCGGACGTGCCCTTTTTCACCATCAGCGGATCGGATTTTGTCGAGATGTTCGTCGGCGTAGGCGCCTCGCGGGTCCGCGATCTGTTTATCCAGGGCAAGAAAAACGCCCCCTGCATCATCTTCATCNNGCCGCCACCAACCGGCCGGACGTCCTGGACCCCGCCCTTCTCCGGCCGGGTCGCTTCGATCGCCAGGTGGTGGTGCCGGTGCCCGACGTCAAGGGCCGTGAAAAGATTCTCGAGGTGCACGTCAAGAAAGTCCCCCTGGCCGGTGATGCCGATCTGCCCACCCTTTCCCGCGGCACGCCCGGCTTCTCTGGCGCCGATCTTGAAAACATGGTCAACGAGGCGGCGTTGCTGGCCGCCCGCGGCGGGGCCGACAAAGTCACCATGGAGCACCTGGAGAAGGCCAAGGACAAGGTGATGATGGGCGCGGAACGGCGCAGCCTGATGATCACCGTCAAGGAGAAAGAGATCACCGCCTACCATGAAGCGGGGCATGCGCTGATCGCCAAGCTGCTCCCCGGCACCGACCCGTTGCACAAGGTGACCATCATCCCCCGCGGCCGCGCCCTGGGGCTGACCATGCAGCTGCCAACCGACGAGAAATACACCGTTTCCCGCACCTTCCTGAAGAACACCATCTGTATCCTCATGGGGGGCCGGGTGGCGGAAGAGATCATTTTCAACGAGATCACCACCGGCGCCGCCAACGATATTGAACGCGCCACCGCCATGGCCCGCAAGATGGTCTGCGAATGGGGGATGAGCGATACGCTCGGCCCCCTCTCCTACGGCAAAAAGGAAGAACAGATCTTCCTGGGCCGCGAGATCAATCAGCATCGTGATTTCAGCGAGGCCACCGCCGTTCGCATCGACGACGAGGTCAAGGAGCTGGTAACCAGTTCCAACGACAAGGTCAAACAGCTGCTCTCCGAGCACATCGACCTGCTCCGCGCCCTCGCCCATGAGTTGCTTGAAAAGGAAACCCTGACCTCGGAGGACATCAAGGCAATCATGGCCGCCCACTCGGTTGTCGATCCCAACGCCGCGGAGGCCGTGAGCGAGCCGGCGGCCGGGGATGGTCACGAAGCATAGGCATTGCTCCGCGGCCAAATCTTCACTATCATAGGATGAAACGCCATGGGCGCTGCCGCCAAAAAAACGCAGATCATGGGGATTCTCAACGTCACCCCTGATTCGTTTTCCGACGGCGGCCGCTACCTGAACGCGGAGGAGATCGCCGAACAGGCGGCCCGCATGATCGATGCCGGCGCCGACATCATTGACGTCGGCGGGGAGTCTTCCCGGCCCGGCGCGAAGGCGGTTTCCGAGGAAGAGGAACTTGCCAGGGTGTTGCCGGCCATCACGGCAATCCGGCGGCGGCACGGCGTCGCCATATCCGTGGATACCACCAAGGCCGGTGTCGCCCGCCGAGCAATTGCCGCCGGCGCCGACATCATCAACGATATCAGCGGCCTGCGTGGAGACCCGGAGATGATCGGGGTGGTGCGCGAAACAGGGGCCCGCACCGTCATCATGCACATGCAGGGGACGCCGCGCACCATGCAGGAAAACCCTGTTTACGGGGATGTGGTCAACGAGATTCGTGATTTCCTGCAACGGCAGGTTTCATGGGCGGTTGCGCAGGGGGTCGAGAGAAAAAAACTTATCGTTGATCCGGGCATCGGCTTCGGGAAAACGGTGCAGCACAATCTTTCACTCCTGAAGCATCTTGCCGAGTTCAACCAGATCGGCTGCCCGGTGCTCATAGGGCATTCACGCAAGGCGTTTCTCGGCAAAACCCTGGGTCTTGAGGTCGCCAAGCGGGATACCGCGACGGCCATCGTATCGGCGCTCTGCGTCACGCAAGGCGTTGACATCCTGCGCGTCCACGACGTGGAAGGGACGGCGCAGGCGGTCCGGTTGGCGGAGGCGGTTCTGGCCGCTCCCTGAACGTAGCCGCAGGCCCCCTGGCAACACAACCAACAACTTTGCCTTGAGACGCCGTTGAAAAAACGAATCCAACGATACCTGGCCTACAACCAGGAACGCAAAAACAAGGCGGCGGCCTTTGACTCCCACAAGGCCGTCCTGCTCTTTCAGGTTGTCCCCTATCTCCTCCATTGCAACTATCCCGACCTGCCCGGATACGTGGAAGGCGAGGACTGCCCCTTCGGCATCCTCCTCTTCAAACCCGAGGAGGCCGTCGACAGCGACCTCTTCAAACGCTACTTCCCGACCTCCTCGGCGCTCAGCACCAGAACGGACTCCCCCTACACCGAGAAGCCCTGCATCCACTCCCTGAAAACCATCGGCAGCATCGGCACCATTGCCCAGACCGACGTATCCGACTGCGATTTCTGGATCAGCATCCGGCGTGAAGAACTGGGTGACGCCGGCATCCTCCTTCTCGAACAGAAATGCCGGGGGATTGAAGAATGGGCGATGAAGAAAGGCACCGAGATCCATTTCTTCCTGATGGATATCGACGAAACCCGTGACAACCGCTTTGAATCGGCGGCCGAGGATGAATCCGCCGGCTCCGCCCTCAAGCTGCTCCTCAAGGATGAACTGTTCCGGACCCATATCCTGGTCGCCGGCAAGATGCTCCTCTGGTGGTTGATTCCGCCCGGCCTGAGCGACAAGGGCTATCAGGCCTTTGCGGAAAAGCTGATCCAGAGCAAGGCCGAGAACCAGGATTTTTTCATCGATCTCGGCTACCTCAACATCGTGCCCAAGGAAGAGATCTTTGGCGCCTGCCTGTGGCAGATGAACAAGGCCCTGGACAGCCCCTTCAAGTCGGTACTCAAGTTCGCCTATCTCGAACTGCTGTTCCGCAACAAGGAGCAGAGCGTGCAGCTCTTTTCCGACAAGATCAAATATCTTGTCACCTTTCAGGACAAACAACCGGCCGGGCAGGAGGAGAACCTGCCCCTGCCGGACATCGACCCGTATCTGCTGCTCGCGCGTGAGATCGTTGGCTTTTACAAGAACGACACCACCACCGAGAACCGGCAGGACAACCTGATCAAGCAGTGTCTGTTCCTCAAAACCATCGAGGGTCTCCAGTCGCAAAAGCGCAAACAGAAGGACGGCGGCCGCAGCGCTGAATTGATGAAGTTGATGGACAACTGGCAATTGCTCCCCGAAGACCCTGCCCACTTCCTGCAGTTTCATTACTGGAAACACAAGGAACTCGTCCATTTCGGCACCCAGATCCACGACTACCTCATCGAAACCTACAAGCGGCTGCGCTGGATATTCAAAACCTTCGGGGAAGAAACGGTGGTCACCATCACCCAGCGCGACATCGCCATCCTGGGACGCAAGCTCTTCACCTTCTACGAAAAAAAACCAAACAAAATCGAATATATTCGCAGCATTTCGCCCGAACTCATGCGCCAGGACGATGTGACCTTTCACGTCACCCGCTTCTCCGGGGTCGATTACTACTATGCGTTCCAGGGCGCCCTTGACGACAGCACCATCAAAACCCATACCGACTCGGTCATCCGGCGAGAGACCGACCCGGTGAGCCTGATGACCTGGCTGATGGTGAACAGCATCATCGGCAAGAAGACCCGCCTGCACCTCACCAAGACATTTCTCCCCTTGAGCCTGGTTGATCTGCAGCAATTGCGCGACGCGATGATGGATTTCTTCCCGAGGATCCACTTTGCCCATATCCCCGCCGAGAACCTCCTCAAGCCTGAACGCATCGAACGGGCCTTTATTGTCGTCAACATGGCCAAGGAACCGGTGAAAGGCTCCAAGACGCTTTTATCAACCCTGGTCACCACCAACAGCTTCGGGGAATATTTCATCGAACATTTCAACACCCTGACCCAACTCAAGAATTCCATGCGGACCCTCTTGTCCAGACATTACGTCAGCCGCTGGAACAAGAACCTGGAAACATTCGTGCCCATGCAGCCTGAATCCGGCACCATCAACACCATGCTGAGCCAATAAACGGCCCCATCTCCCCTTGCGGCGGATCCCCCCCTAAAAACCTTAACGACGCACGCACACAAGCCATGGCTGACTCAGCAACCGAACAACGACTGGCGCATGCAAGGGAAATCCTGCAACGCATTCGCATCCCGAGCCAGCCCGCCGTTATTGCCGAGCTCAACCGCTTGCTGAACGAGCCGCACCCGGATTTCAAAAAGATCGCGGCCCTGATCGGCAAGGACGCCGCCGTCGCCGCCCGGCTCTTCAAGCTGATCAACTCACCGCTCTTCGGACGCTGTCGCGAGGTTGACTCCATCCCCCAGGCCCTGACCCTGCTCGGCACCGAAAATCTTTTCAAACTGATCCTCACCTCCTGCCTGCGCGAATCCCTGGCCTCTAGCCCGCAGTTCACCGAACGGTTCTGGCATCATACCCAGCGGGTGGCCATCGCCGCCGATCTCATCGCCCGCCGGCTCCATACCGTTCTTGAACTTGACGGCGTCACCACCAGCCAATGCTACCTCGGCGGTCTTTTCCACGATTGCGCGGTTCCCATCCTCTGCGCCAACTTCAGCGACTATCAGGAGCTCTTTGAGATGGTCGTCAGTTACCGGCAAGGCGTCCTTGACGCGGAAGACCGCTCGGTGGGGACCGACCACTGCGTCATCGGCCACCTGATGGCCAAGAGCTGGTCCCTGCCCGACCACATCTGCAAAGGGATCCTCCTGCACCACGACAACCTGACCAGCCTGCGTTGGTCCCCCGATGCGGTCAAGCTGGCCGCGGTGCTGCAGCTGGCCGACTACCTGGCGCATCATTATGATTATCTGGCCGGGAGTACCGGCCTGGTGATCGACACCGATTGGGATATCGAGGAATGGTTCGGCAATCGCGAATACATCGGCGATCAACTGCATCTGGACATTGATGAAATCAAATACCTGCGGGATGAACTCTTCGAACTTATCAACAGCAACCCCTGAGCGGCGGCTTCCCCCGCCTCCCCACGGAAAAACGACCATGCGAATTGAATTCTACCAATCGGCCCTCTGCCCCCGCTGCCGGATGGCGGCCCGCGCCCTTGAGCGGGTGCGCGAGATATTCCCCAAACTTGAGATCGAAACCATCGAAGTCACCACCCATCCCCTCGCCACCCTGCGCGCCGGCGTCCTTCTCATCCCGGCGCTCAAGATCAACAACGCCCTCCTCTCCGGCATCTTTCTGACCCAGAACAGGATGCAGGATTTTATCGCCGCCCAGCTGAACATCCAATCCTCCCTGAAGCCCCGCTGAGCCCAAACCGCCCCGCCCCCCGGCACGAATTTTTACACACCCCAAGAATATCCCGCGCCCACAAAAAAAGGGGCGTTTCCACCCGGCTCCGGCCGGGGAAAACGCCCCCTCAAGGGACTGCTGACAAAGCGATGAACGACCTAGTTGGTCGACTTCAGGGAAGGCACCACCTTGTTGATCGCCCAGAAGAGGACAAAGGGGGTGGCGGCAACGGTGAGCGCGCCGAACAGGCCCTCTTTGTAGGTCTCCAGGTTGTGGGGGATGATGGGCAGGTGGTAGTGCATGTAGCCGGCAAAGGAGAGCGAGAAGGCCTGCCCGCCGATAACGACGTTCCAACGCATCATGAAGACGCCGAAGAGCACCAGGCAGAGGGCGACAAACGCCCGCCGGATGGTGAGCCGCGGCATCAGCAGCAGGATGAACGGCACCAGGTTGCCCAAGCCGTACTGCAGAACAAAGATGTTCAGGAAATCCTTGCCGTACATCACCGAGCGGAGGATGTCCCAGGACTTCATCGCGGTGTAGCCGCGGAAGATGAGGTCGAGGAGCTCAAGGGTGATGGCGGCGATCAGGAAGCCCAGCAGGTACTTGGAGGTCTTGGTGATCATGTCGATCTCGGCGCCGGCGATCTGCTCGGCGGTGGCGCTTGACTTGCGGCCGGCCCAGAACTTCTGCCACTCCATGATGATGATGTAGGTCAACATACAGAGGGCGATACCGGAAACAACCGCCGACATGATGAAGATAACCGGCATCAGCGGCGACATCCACAGGGCGTTGGCCTTGACCGAGCCGAAGATGAAACCGGCATAGCCGTGGAGGAAACAGGCCACCGGGATGCCGATGCCGGCAAGGATCTTGACGGCGCGATGATCCTTGGCCACCGCTTCGTCGCTGATATCATAGGCGCCGATGGTCAGAATCCGGTAGAGACGGCACTTTATCGCATTGCCGATCCCGGCCTGATCCTTGAGCGCGGCGACCTGCTCGACAAAGTATTTCCGGTAGACGAACCAGATTTCGCTCAGAACAATGAACGCGTAGGTTGAAAAAACGATGCCGAAGGCGGCGATCGCCGAGGTGAAATGCGGCGTAAAGAGCGGCTCCATGGCCCGCAACGGCTGCTGCAGATGCATCAACAGCGGCATGGTCGCAACCGGCAGCAGCGCCAGGGAAAAGACCAGTGAAAAACGGGCCATGTCCTTGATGTCGTTCTGCCCGAAGACATGATAGAGCGACGACAGAACAAAGGCACCCGCAACCAGACCGGTCATGTAGGGATACATGACGATCTGGATACTCCAGTAGATAAACTCGTTGGGGTAACAGAACAGTTCCTTAACGGTCCACTCCGCCCCATGTACAAATAATTGCTCGGTCATCATCTCACCTCACGTTCGTATCCAGGCCGATATAGAAGACCTGGGGTTTTGTTCCGTATTCATCCTTGAGAACCGCCACCCGCTCCGTCATGATCGTCTTGGTGACCGGATCATTGGGATCTTTCAGGTTGCCGATCTCCCGCGCGCCAAAGGGGCAGGCCTGCACACAGGCGGTTTTCATGCCCTTGCTGATCCGGTGGTAACAGAAGGTGCATTTCTCGGCCACCTTGTGCTCCGGATGGAAGAAGCGGACGCCGTAAGGACAAGCCATGACGCAGTACCCGCAGCCGATGCACCAGGTGCGATCCACCAGCACCACCCCGTCGCCGGTCTGGAAGGTCGCGCCCACCGGGCAGACCTGGACGCAGGCTGGATTTTCGCACTGGTTACAGAGCTTGGGCACAAAAAAGGCCTTGGTGATCTCGGCATTGGGGTCCTCATCCTCGTGCCGGGCGACGAACCCGTCACGCCCGCCCTTGGGCGAGTCGATATGGGTCTTGCCGTCCTTGGTCACCACATACCGCTCCACCCAGGTCCGGGTGACCGGGGCGTCGTAGGGAACCTCGTTCTCAAGCTTGCAGGCCTTGACGCAGAAGCCGCAGCCGACGCACTTGGTGGTGTCGACCAGGAAGCCCCAACGGGTATCGGATTTACTTTCGGTCGCGGCCTGCACCTGTGCCGGGCTGAGAAAACGAAACATTGTCAACGGCAACGAGGCGGCAATGGAGCCGCTGAGGGCTGTCTTTAAAAAATTCCTTCGCGAACAACTCATCACCACTCCTTATAGATCTGGGTTATGGGGATTATGACATTCACTGCAAACCGCGTCCGGATTGTGATCGTTGGGATCAATGGCCGGCAGATTCCCACGTTTGCTGGTGGGATAGGGCAGCGAGGTATGACAACGCAGACAGAGCGCCCGACTCCGGTCGATGGGGAGGGCCTCCGGATTCTCCGGGTGATTCATCACCGGACCATGACAGTTCTCACATTGAATGATTCGGTGCTTGCCCGAGGCATTCTCCGCGGTCTTGTCCTCATGACACTCGGCACACACCTCACGGCCGCGATACTTGACCGGAAAGGCCTTCCAGTCGTCGATGGCGCCCAATCGATGGAAACCATAGGTAAAGTTTCTGCCGTGCACGCCGAAATCGGCCGGGACCATCACCTTCCTTACCAGCAACACCGTGACGATAAGGGCGATCACGACCCAAAGTGGTCTTAATACGTGGTTTTTCACCGCCTTCTCCTTAGGTTTATTTCTGAACAACTCGCCCCGGTTGTGTGTATGCACACCAGGGCCGCCTATACACAAAATCCCAACCCGTTATGCTATCAATTTCGACTTGCAGCATAACGGTACATCGCATTGTTTTAATTTAATTTTTTAATTAAACTTGAATGCCAGAACGCACCAGTTATTACCACAATCACAGGGTCCATGTAAACCCTACAATAATCGTTTGCATATATTTTTTTTCTGGCCTATTTTATGCTCCTGAAATTGAAACCCCGCCACCAAGCGGACTGTCACCGACACCCCAGTTGAGGCATAAAAAATGACAGGAAACACCAACACCGAGCAGGATCCATCCCTCTCCGGGCCGCGCACGATCGCCGAGGTAGAGCAGCGACTGGACGTGCTTGCCGCCCGCGTGGCGGCGCTTGAAGCACTCCCCGTGATCACCGCCGCGACAAAACAGAAAAACGAAGCTCCGCCTCCGCCGATCATGATGGATGAAGAGGGTTTCTGGAGCTGGATCGGCACCTCGACGGTGTTGCCGCGCGTCGCCTCCATCTGCTTCCTGATGGTTATCGCCCTGATGCTCAGGGTGCTCACCGACAGCGGGGTGATAAACCTGCAACTAGGCTCCTTTATCGGCATCGCCTATGCCCTCGGCCTGATCATTGTCGGCGGCAGGCTGATGGCCAGAAACAACCGCCTGGCGCCGGTCTTCCCTGTTTGCGGCGCCTTCCTGCTGTTCAGCGTCGTCCTTGAAACCCAGGCCCATTTCGCCTCCATCTCCGCCACCACCGCCTACCTGATGCTGGGCTTGTCGATCCTGCTGCTCGCCATAATCGGCGTCCGCTACGATTTTCCCGGACTCACCTGCATCGGCCTGATCGGCGGAAGCCTTGCCGCCACCGCCATCGATTTCCCCAACCCCTGCTTCCCGGCCCTGCTGCTTCTGCTCCTCACCGCCAACATCGCATCCGCCATCACCGCCGCCAAACAGCCGGACAGCGGCTGGTCCCGCTGGCTGATCTATATCGTGACCGCCCTGATCTGGATCCTCTGGACCAGCAAGATGAAGGTGCCGCTGAGCCGCCATCAAACAGTGCCGGAGACCCTCTCGCTGTTCTGGTTTCTCCCCACCGCCTTTCTCTACAGCATCACCTTCATGGCCGCGCCCGCCGTCGCCATGGAGCGAAAGCAGTGGCCGAGCCTCTTTGAGCTGTTCGTACCCACCGCCAACGTGTTGCTGATCTTCGGCTCCGCCTGGGGGGTGATCGCGGCGTGGCAGGAAAACAAACTCCCCTTGCTCGGCCTGCTCGGCTTCACCCTTGCCGCCATCCACCTGGCCTTCGCCTACCGGATGTACCGCCGGGCAAACCACAGCGGCGGCATCTGCGCCTTCACCTGCGCCGGCGGCATCCTCCTGGCGATGATCCTGCCCGCCCTGACCGGCAGCCTCCTGACCGCCCTGCCGATCTGGTCGCTGATGGCCTATGCCCTTGTCCGGCTTTCCGGCGTCTGCGAAATCGGCGGCATCCGCATGCTTTCCTATCTCCTCCAGGCCTCCGCCTGCATGCTGGGCGGCCTTTCCGGGATGTTCGCCGTTGACGGCCCCCATCGCGAAACCGCCATGATCGTCACCGCCTTCCTGGCCATCGTCAGCGGCCTGCAATTCCGCTGGAGCCAGCAAAACCCCGTCTCCTGCACCGCCGGCATCTTCCCCAAATTCGATCCCGGCAACCGAAGCGGCACCATCCTCCTGATCACCTCGCTCATGAGCACTTACTATTCCCTGCAGATCGGCACCGCCCTCCTGCTCTCCTCGGTGGGCATCGCCGCAAGCCCGGACGCCTTCTCCAGTTCCCGCTCGGTCCTGATCAACCTCGGCGCCATCATCCTGATGCTCGACGGCTTGCGCCGCAAGAACAGCGACCTGATCATCGCCGCGGTGGTGGTGACCTTCCTGGGCGCCATCAAGGTCTTCGGCCATGACCTGTTCAAGGATCATGGCCTGGCGCGGGTGATCAGCGTCTTTTCCTTCGGCTTGGTGGCGGCGGTGGGATCGGTGGTGATGAGCAAATGGCAGCAGTTCAGAAGCCAGGCGCCTGAATCCGCCTGAGACGGACAACCGCCTGCCAAAACCCAATTCATCGTTGGGCGGGCTGCCGGAGACGATAACCCCTCCCCGCACCCTGGCCGAGATGCGCGCCGCATTCGCCGCCGAGCCGTATCGATACTGGCGCATCGGCACCGGCCGCTCCCCCCAACTCCCGTTTCCTTCACGAGGAATTCGTCATCGGCCAGGACAACAAGTCCAGATACCTCCGCAACCTGC
>DHYT01000234.1 GCA_002415465.1 Desulfobulbaceae bacterium UBA5123 | reverse complement strand
CATGCACGGCACCTATTACGCCAATATGGCGGTGGCGCATTGCGATCTGCTCATCGCCGTCGGCGCCCGTTTCGACGACCGGGTTACCGGCCGCATCGACGCCTTCGCGCCTCATGCCAAGATCATCCATGTCGATATCGATCCTTCCTCGATCAGCAAGAACGTCGAGGTCGACATCCCCATCGTCGCCGACTGCAAGCACGCGCTGACCGCCATGAACAGCTGGTTGAACCGCAACGAGGCCTGCGATGCGGAGGCGACCGTCAAGAAGCACGAGCCGTGGCGGAATGAAATCGACGCCTGGAAGAAGAAGCACCCTCTCGGCTATGTGCAGGACAGCGATATCATCAAGCCGCAGTTCGTGGTTGAAAAGCTCCACGAACTCACCGGCGGCAATGCCATCATCACCACCGAGGTCGGCCAGAATCAGATGTGGGCGGCGCAGTTCTACAAGTTCAACAAGCCCCGCAACTTCATGACCTCCGGCGGCCTCGGCGTCATGGGCTATGGCTTTCCGGCCGCCATCGGCGCCCAGATGGCCGCCCCCAACCGCACGGTTATCGATATCGCCGGTGACGGCAGCCTGCAGATGAATATTCAGGAACTGGCCACCGCCCGTCAGTACAAATGCCCGGTGAAGATCGCCATCCTCAACAACAATTACCTGGGTATGGTCCGGCAATGGCAGGAGTTGTTCTACGACAAGCAATACTCCGCCACCGTGCTTGATGTCGCCCCGGACTTTGTCGCCCTGGCCCAGGCATACGGCGCCGTCGGCCTGCGCGCCCGGAAACCCAGCGAGGTTGAACCGGTGATCAAGGAAGCCCTGGCAACCGACAACACGGTTATCATGGATTTTGTTATCGCCAGGGAGGAAGGCGTCTTCCCCATGGTTCCGGCAGGGAAGGCAACCACCGAGATGTTGCTGGTCTAAATCATTCGTCTTGAACTTAATAGGGTAGTGATATGAAACATACCATTTCCGTACTTTTGCAAAATAAACCAGGTGTGCTGTCCCGGGTTACCGGTCTGTTCAGCGGCCGCGGCTTCAACATCGAAAGCCTCTCGGTCAATCAGACCCTGGAGGCCGACGTCTCCTGCCTGACCCTGGTCACCTCCGGTGACGACGCCATCGTCGAGCAGATTACCAAGCAGCTTCACAAGTTGATTGATGTCATCAAGGTCACCGACAACAGCGAAACAGACTGTGTCGAGCGGGAGATGATCCTCATCAGGGTGAAGGCCGAGGCCAATACCCGCGCGGAAGTGCTGCGGATCATTGATATTTTCCGTGGCAAGGTTGTCGATGTCGGTCCCAAGACCTATATGATCGAGATGACCGGTAACGCCCACAAGCTGCAGGCGGTGGTAGACCTTCTGCGACCCATCGGCATTCAGGAGATCGTCCGGACCGGCACCATTGCCATGATTCGGGCGCAAAAGAATTAACTTGCAGGTGTTGGACAACGGCGCCGGCAGCCGGCACCACTGATGAACTGACAACCGGTACCAATGCAAGCGGCAACAGAAGCCGCTTGCTCCGGCTGTCGGTTCATTTTATTATGGGCTATTAAAAAATTACGGCGGAACTGTAACGCCGCAGCATGCAACTGTATGGGGGGTTATGAAAGAACCACGCATTCCCGTGGCGCGGGAAGGGTATCCGTTTATCGGCTTCGCCGCCTTTGCGACCATTCTTTTCGCCATTATCCGCTACGATTGCCTAGCCATAGCCTCCCTGGCGGTAACCGCGTTCGTTCTCTATTTCTTCAGGGATCCGTCGCGGATCTCCGCTGATGAAAAAGATGTCTTGGTCTCCCCTGCCGATGGTAAGGTAATCGTCATCGACAAGGTTTTTGATGACCGTTTCGTCAAGGAGCATGTCTACAAGGTCAGCATTTTCATGAACGTTTTCAACGTGCATGTCAATCGCTTCCCTTTCAGCGGCGAGGTCAGGAAAATCCATTATTCCCCGGGGAGGTTCTATTCGGCCGATACCGAGCGGGGCGCTCTCCACAATGAATATTGCGCCGTCACCATGGAAACCGAGACGGGCCGTCGAATGGCCGTTGTGCAGGTTGCCGGTCTCATCGCCCGCCGCATCGTCTGCTGGGCGCGACCGGGCGACCGGCTGGAGCGTGGCGAGCGATACGGCTTGATTCGCTTCGGTTCGCGGGTTGACCTGTATCTGCCCCTGCAGACCCAGCTTGAGGTGAAAATCGGCCAGAAGGTCAGGGCCGGCGAAACGGTGTTGGGATATCTCTCCTGAAAATGCATTGCCACTGTGGTTGAAGCCCCGTATCGGATGAAGCTCCACGCGGTAAATTAGGGAGGACGTTGAGATGAAATTAACTGGACATGGCGACGCAGAGCATACCCACCCCCGGGGGACGATCTGCCTGCTGCCCAGCCTGTTGACCACGGTCAGTCTGTTCAGCGGTTTTTATGCCATCATTTCCGCCATCAACGGCGATTTTTATACCGCTGCGGTGGCGATCCTCGTTTCCGGTATCTTTGACGGCCTTGACGGGCGGGTGGCCCGTCTCACCGGAACCTCCAGCCAGTTCGGGATGGAATACGATTCCCTCTGCGATCTGGTTGCGTTCGGGGTCGCCCCGGCGATTGTCGCCTACCTCTGGACCTTGCAGGGGTATGGACGATATGGGTGGCTGGCCGCGTTCCTCTATGTGGCGACCACCGCGCTCAGGCTCGCCAGGTTCAATACGCAGGATGCTACCGCTGCCAGCAAGGAGTTCACCGGCCTGCCGTGTCCGGCTGCCGCCGGGATGATCGCCACCTCGGTGCTCTTTTGCCTGTTTGTCGATGTTACCGGTCAGATGAAGGATTTCGCGATGTTGGCGATGGTTTATTTCCTCTCCTATCTGATGGTAAGCACCCACAGATATTTGAGCTTCAAGCACCCGGAAACCACACGGGCCAAGGCATTTCATGTTCTGGTCGGGATGGTGCTGGTCATTATCCTCATCGCCACCGAACCGCAGATCACACTCTTTTTCGTCGCCATGATTTACGTGTTGTCCGGGCCGCTGGCCGGTCTCTATCATCTGCTGTTCAATGGCAGGAAGTCCATCGACAGCGCCGAGAAAACGATCTGAATCCTACTGGTTGATTTTCCTCAAGCACGGAGCAAGATACGCCATGTCTGACAAAATATACATATTCGATACCACCCTTCGCGACGGCGAGCAGTCGCCCGGCGCCAGCATGAACATGCAGGAGAAGTTCCGTCTGGCGCAGCAGCTGGTCAAATTGAATGTCGATATCATCGAGGCCGGCTTCCCGGTAGCATCGGTGGGCGATTTTGAGTGCGTCAAGTATATCGCCGACAACATCAAGGGCGTGCAGGTGGCCGGGTTGGCCAGATGCCACCAGAAGGATATCGATACCGCCTGGGAAGCGCTCAAGAACGGCGAGAATCCCAGAATCCATACCTTTCTCGCCACCTCCGACATCCATCTCAAGCACAAGCTCCGCATGAGCAGGGATGAAGTACTTGAGCGGGCGGTGGCGATGGTCAAGCATGCCGCCGGGTACACCTCCAATGTCGAATTTTCCGCCGAGGATGCCTCCCGCAGTGATCTTGATTTCGTCTGCAAGGTGTTCGAGGCGGTGATCAACGCCGGCGCCACCACCCTCAACTTCCCCGATACCACCGGCTATGCGATGCCTGATGAATTCGGCGAGCAGATCCGCTACCTGATCAACAACATCCCCAATATCCATAAGGCGGTGTTGAGCGTTCATTGCCATAACGATCTCGGCCTGGCGGTGGCCAATTCGCTCTCTGCGATTAAGAACGGCGCCCGCCAGGTGGAATGCACCATCAACGGCATCGGTGAGCGGGCCGGCAACACCGCCATGGAAGAGGTGGTGATGGGGTTGCGCACCCGTGGCGACCGGTTCCCGTATCATACCGAGGTGGTTACCGAGCATATCCACGCATCCAGTCGCATGGTCACCACCATTACCGGCCTGCCGGTGCAGCCCAACAAGGCCATTGTCGGCGCCAACGCCTTCGCCCATGAATCCGGCATCCACCAGGACGGGATGTTGAAGGAGCGCTCGACCTACGAGATCATGGACCCGTGTCATATCGGCCTCAACAAGGGCAACCTGGTGCTCGGCAAGCATTCCGGCCGCCATGCCCTGAAGGATCGGGTCGAATCCATGGGGTATGCGCTTACGGCCGAGGAGTTGGAGCGGGTTTTCGTCCGCTTCAAGGAAATCGCCGATGTCAAGAAGGAGATGTTCGACGAGGATCTCGAAGCGATTCTCATGGACGAGGTGTTGCGGATTCCCGAGGCGTATCAGCTCCTTTCCATGGGGGTGATGGGCGGCAGCAAGACCCTGCCCACGGCGGCGGTGCGGCTTGCCATTGACGGTAAGGAGTTCCAGAAGGCGGTGATCGGCGTCGGCCCCATTGACGCAAGCTTCCGGGCCATTGCCGAGATGACCGGCACCACCAGCAAACTGCAGTATTTCTCCGTGAGTTCCATCACCGGCGGTACCGACGCCCAGGGCGAAGTGAGGGTGCGGATCGAGGATGAGGGCAAGGTGGTGGTGGGGCAGGTATCTGATCCGGACATCATCACCGCCGCCGCCAAGGCCTATCTCAACGGCCTCAATCGGCTGGTGTTCCTGAAAAAAGGTGTTGAGCGGCGCGGCGACTAAGTTGTCGTGGCCGTTGTCTGGTTTGTACGGGTTTGAAAAAATATAAAATATTGAACAACAGGAAAAGATCATGAGTCAATCAACCAGAAAAGTGAATGTAGCTGTTGCCGGCGCCACCGGTGCGGTCGGCGGTGCCATGCTTGATGTTCTGGAGCGGCGGAATTTCCCCTTGGGCGAGCTCCGCTTGCTTGCCTCCGAGCGTTCGGTGGGCAAGAAACTCAAATTCAAGGGCGAGGAGATTGCCGTCCAGCTTTTGAGCAAGGATGCCTTCAGGGGGATCGATATCGCACTCTTTTCGGCCGGCGGTGACCGGTCCCTTGAGTTCGCCCCTGCCGCGGCAGCCGCCGGGGCGGTGGTGGTTGACAACTCCAGCGCCTTCCGTATGGATCCGGAGATCCCCCTGGTGGTGCCGGAGGTCAATCCGGATGCCGCCTTCAAACACCAGGGGATTATCTCCAGCCCCAATTGTTCAACCACTCAGA
>DHYT01000205.1 GCA_002415465.1 Desulfobulbaceae bacterium UBA5123 | reverse complement strand
TCATTATCTAGGACAGCCCCAAAAATAAATCTGTCCCCTTTTTGTTTGCCTTTTTGTTTGTCCCCTTTTTGTTTGTCCCCTTTTTGTTTGTCCCTTTTTGCTCTTTTTGTTACTTTTTGTTTTTTTGTTCTGAGCCCGTTTTTCCGTGGTGGTCAAAATAAAACCCAGATAAAAAACTCGACAATTAAAGCAAGAACCGCAAGACTCAGGAAAGAAAAAAGCAAGTAATAGAGTGCTCCTGTTCGACCATATTTTTCCCTAGTTACGGCCCTATACCGAGCGATAATCAACGGCCACAATGGATTGTGCCTCATTTCCGTAAAGCTATAAACGCCCCACATCTTCAATTTGAATAACATAATAAAATAAACAAGAATAAAACATGCCCCACAAATTGAAGCTAGCTCATCAAGATTACTATATATTAGTTCGAACAACTTCCCACCTCTCTTGACTCAACAAGCCAGTAATAACAAACTGTTGCCTTGAAGCCAGTTCCACCACTGCCACCGATATAAGGAGTGTCGGCGTCGCCATCAATATCAAAACTAAATCCACCCTCAACTCCAATCGGGCCATAAATACCTGCTCCAAGCTCAGTTACAATTAATTTTTTGGGTGGATTCTTGCAGCTGTTCGCTGTCTCACATAAAGACCCTCCACTGCTCACTCCAGCGACGAAGCCAGCACCAAAACAGACCTTTCGATATTCATGTTTCCAAAGTCTACAACCATCACAACAAATTACTGTTGAATGTCCATATCCTCCAATAAACTGTGCTTCCCATCCTCCATATGAATCTACTTTGAGCCCTGAAGGATCACTCTTGTTGATTGGATTATTTGCCGTGTACGCAAAGAGGTTTATACCGCCTCTGAGTCCAATCGGATCCTTACCAATAAACCTCCCCACCTCCGAATCATAATATCTTGCCCGGTAAAAATACAACCCGATCTCATGATCCCACTCGCGGCCGGTGTAGCCGTAGGGCTGTTTCACCTTGTTGCCGTGGCGGCGGGTCTCGCCGAAGCTGCTGTACTCGTAGCTCTCCACCACCTTGCCTTTATGATCGGTAATGGTGGCAATGGAACCCAGGCCGTCGGCGTGGTAGTAGTAAAGCCTGCCCTGCTGTTCGATGGCCAGCGGCTCGTCGATGCCAGGGCCGTGTAGGATGCGGCTGGTTTTGTTTGCCCCCCGACCCTTGCCGTGCCTTTTGCCGCTGAGACTGCCGCTGTTCTCGCTGATTGCGATGATATCTTCATTGTCATAGAGATAGGTGAAGACATGGGCGGCATGGCCCGGCTCTTCGATTTGTTTTGCAATCCTGCGGCCGAAGGGGTCGTAGCTGAAGCTGACCACTGTTTCCTCGCCATCTTCGCTCTTCACCACCCGGATCAACCGGTTCTCGTAGTCGTACTGATAACTCCACGAGCATTTGCGCCAATCTTGGCGATCAGGTTGCCGTTATTGTCGTACTGGAAGTCATAGGCTCTGTCGGCGAGCAACTGGTTGCCGTCGTTATAGGTGGCGGCATCCTGTGGGCGCGGGCCGGTGAGGCGGTTGCCAACCGGATCGTAGCCGAACAACTCCTTGTCGTTGTTCTTGATCCTCTCTTTCCTGCCCTTGCTCTCCACCGGCAACGCTTGCACCAGTTGGTAGATTGCATCGTAGCCGTAGTCGAAACGGCGTTGGTGGTGGTTGAATTTCTCTCCCTGAACCAGCTTGCTGAGCCGGTTGCCCACCGGATCAAGGGAATAATTGAAACCGGCAACGATCCGGCTCTCCCTGGCACTGATCAGCGAGGTCAACCGACCAAGCTGGTCATAGCCGTAGCTGGTCGAGACCTTGTTGGGGAAGCTGAGGCTGCTGCGGCGGCCTGCGGCATCGTACTGCAAGCCGATTGGGCCGGCAAAGGAATCGATAGTGCTCAAGCGGCCCGCGTTGTCATACCCATAGGAAACCACCTCGCCGTCGGGCAGGGTCATGGCGGTGCGTTTGCCGGTGGCATCGTAAGTGTAGGAGAGGGCCTGGTCATCACCATCAACGATCCGCAGCAGCCGCCCGGAGGGGTCATACTCCATCTCATAGCTGCTTTCCGGGTTGGCGGCGGCGATCAGGTTGCCCTTGAGGTCATAGGCGAAACGGACCGCAGTCCCGTCGGGCATGTTTTTTTCAACCAGCCGCCCCAGGGCATCGTAGCTGTAATGGATGCTGTTGCCGTTGGCGTCGGTGCGGCTGCTCATCCGGCCCGTGCTGTCGTAAGTATAGGTGACCATATTGCCCAGGGGGTCGGTCTCGCTGCTGACCCGGCCCAGAGAATCATACTCAAAGAGGGTGGCGTTGCCGTTGGCGTCCACCAGCGAGGCCGGCTTGGTTTGGCCGGAGTCGCCGCAGGTGGCGCACCCGTTGGCGCTGTAAGTGAGCGAGGTTTCCTGGCCCAGGGCGTCGATGATCGAAATAACTCGCCCCTGGTGGTCGTACTGGTAGCGGGTGGCGTTGTTGTTGGCGTCAGTGACCACGGTGCGGTTGCCGACGGCGTCGTACTGGTACGAGGTGACATTGCCGCTGCTGTCGGTGGCGGTGAGTACCCGCCCGCCGACATCGTAGGTAAAGGTGGTGGTGTTGCCCGCCGCATCGGTGAGCGAGACCATGTTGCCGGTGGCGTCGTAGGCCATGGTTACCGTGGCCCCGGCCGGGTCGATGATTTTGATCAGGTTACCGGCACTGTCATAGGCAAGCGAGGTGGTGCGTCCGTCGGCATCGCTGACGCTGATGATTCGTCCATGGCCGTCATAGGTCAAGGTGGTGGTGTTCCCAGCCGGGTCGGTGCTGGTGAGCAGGTTGCCGGAGCCATCATAGGTATAGCGTGTTACATCGCCAGCCGTATCGGTGCTGGTGAGGACATTGCCTGTGCCATCGTAGGTGTAGCTGGTGCTGTTGCCTGCTTGATCGGTACGGGCGAGGAGATTCCCATGCCCGTCGTAGCTGTAGTTCACGGTGCCGGTGGCGTCAGAGATCGAGGTGCGATTGCCGCGAGCATCAAAGGTGTAGTCGGTGCGGTTGCCTTGGGCATCCAGCTTGCCGGTGACCTTCTGCTTGTCGTTATAGATGTATTCGGTGGGGTTGCCGGCAGGATCGATGACCCTGGTCACTGACTCGCCCGAGTACTGTACCAGACGGCTATTGCCCTCACTGTCCGTAGAGCCGGTGAGTTTGTCATCGCCGTTAAAGATGTAACTGATGGTCTGCCCCAGCGGGTCGGTCTTGGCGGCCAGGTTTTTGTCAGCATTGTACTCGAAGTACCACGTTGCCCCGGCGGGATCGGTAAAGGAGGCGAGCAGCCCCTCGATGCTGTAGCGGAAAGTGGTTTGCCGGCCGTTCAGGTCGGCGATGCCGGTGAGATGGCCGTTGGCATCGGAGGAGAGGTATAGGGTGTCGCCATCGGCAGAGGTGACGGTGGCAAGGTGGGTGTTCCCGTCGTAGGTGAAAATGGTTTGATTGTTGTTGCGGTCGGCAATAACGGTCATCTGCCCGGCACCGTTAAAGAATACCGTGTCGCCGGATTTACGGGTGAGGCGGTAGGTGTCGCCGTTCTTGCTCAGGGTGTCGAAGATGCCGAATGGCTGGGAAAAGCTGTTGTCCGCCCGTTTCGTAAACAGCTCTTCGCGGCCGTCTTCGTTGATGACAACCACCGAGCCGTCGCTACCGACCAGCAGCCGCATCTCAATGGACGCCTGCCAGCTGAGGCCGAAGAGTCCCTCCCTCTGGGAGCGGGAATTATAGGAGAGGGTAATTGGGAAGGTGGGGTCGGGCGAGATTGCTTTGTCGTCGTAAAGGTTGCCGGAGGGCGGGTAGGCTGCCGAGCCCATTTTAGCCATAGGGCACTGGTTGCCGAGGCCAGGGGTGGCAGTCTGCATTGTCTGTTTGTTTTTGTACAACTCCGCACAGTTAATGCCTGAACGCTGTTCCAGATAATAAAGGGTGCGATCGCGAGCATTGCCAATCGCAGGGATCACGATAAAGTTGGTGGTAGCAAGAAAATTATTCCAGTCTACATAGATCGAAGTGTTCGGGTTGTATCTAAAGTAAGGGATAGAGCTGCATTGAATCGTTGAGATTTGCCATAGGCCCTCTCGACACTGATATATTTTGTTAGCTTTGTAAACGACTCTCATGTGTGACAGTGCTTTTTCATTTTCATAGAAGATAAATTTCCCATCACTGAAATCAAATCTTGTCAGTGCCACAGAATAACCCTGGACATTTTCTGTAGAGGAAGGTCTTTCCAAAACAACGGCATCCGCACCGTTGGTGTCGATTACCGTTGCAACCCCGCTATGGCCCGCTGGCATAACATGCATATCAAAAAAACTATGACGCAACTGAGCAGATAGAGCTTTTTCATTCTTTGACCTCAGTGTCATTGTTTGATGCAACACCTAGCAATACTGACGACGTTCATGAAATCAACACAAGGTGAGCGTGTGACTTATTTCTGTAATAATTGCTAAATTATTTAGTTAGGTTTTATTCTGACTAACTTGTACCCCGTGGTCAATGCGGGAAAACCAGTAGCATAAAACAAATGGCGTTTACGCTGTGCCGCTTGAGAAGGGGATGGCTAAACAGAAATGACGGCCGGGGGTTGAAGGTCGCTCATAGCTGTCTATGGTATTGGTGGCAAGTTGAGAGGGGCTAAACAGATAGGCAGGTCAGTTTTATTCGTCTGTGTGACAAAAAGTACTGTCAGCAACATGCTTGGGTGCGCTCAGAGGTACAGTTCGTTCAATAAATAATCGAGTAAGTCGGTGTTCGCCGGGAAATCGGTCGATTCAAAGGACGTCAGCCCACCAGCCAGACCGCGAGTCCTTCCGCCATCAGCAGCACCGGTTCCGAGATGCTGCCGATCAGGCCCTTTCTGGTTTCCTTGCCGCGTCGGCCCATGACGATGGTGCCGAAATCGTCGACCATCGCCTGCCGGAGAATCTGGCGGCTGGGGTGCAGGCCTCGCCGGGTGTGGAGGCGGTGGATGCGGGCGGCGGGGATGCCGCTTTCGAGGAGGAGCTGTTCCGGGGCGTGAAAGACGCTGTTCTCGTCGCTCAGGTGCAGGTCGCACCAATCCTTGCCCCAGATGTCCTGAAACGCGTCCATGGGGCTTTCGCCCTTGCCCGCGAAGAGGGCCGAGGAGTGGAAGAGGGTGATTTCGGCATGCGGGTTGCCGCCGAGGATAAAGGAAAGGTGATCCACCGCCCGCAGGGAGTGGACGGTGCCGTCGATGGGGACCAGGAATTTGTTGGAGTGGACCTGGCCGTCGATCATCCAGATGGGCAAATCGTGGCAGTCGTTGAGGATCTTTTCGGAAACGCTGCCCATGAACAGCGCCTCCACCTTGCTCAAGCCCCGCCGGCCGATGAGGATGGCGTCGTACACGCCGTCGCGCGCGGCCATCAGCAGGTCGGCGCCGATGCTTGCCTGTTTCAGCCTGATTTCCGTGGAGATCTGTGCCGGGTCGATGCCGTGCCGGGCCAGCTGCAGGATGGCCTCGGCCATGTAGCGGTTGGCGTGGTCCCAGCGCTTGCGGGCCTCCGGGGCAAGGGAATCGATCAATTCCTGTTCGTTAAGCCAGCTTTCGCCGAGTTCATGTTCCCCGGCGGGGACCACGCAGAGGAGGTGGAATTGGATATCCTTCACGCCCGTGAAGAGTTTTCCGAGATAACTGAGGATACAGAAGCTGTGGGGAGAGCCGTCGACTGCGACCAGTATAGTGCGATTCATGTCCTGCTCCCGGCGGGGTTAAAAAATGCAGGCAAGCCTTCCGATAGCGCCTGTAGGCGTCGTGGGCGACAATGTTTCTTAGATTATAACACAGGGCGGCGGGAATGGTAGAAAGTGTTTCCGGTGCGGGGAATTTCCTTTTAAATCATTGTGATTACAATATAAAACTATGCTCAGTCGACGTCCAGGTAGGTGCAGGGCCGTCCCTGGTAGTTGAGGACGTCGATGCGGTTTCCGGATATTTTCTGCACATACTCGGGCGTCAACGGGACCTTGCCGCCGCCGCCGGGCAGGTCGACGGCAAAGGTGGGGGTCGCCATTCCGGAGGTGTGGCCGATCAGGGTCCGCATGATCTCGATGCCGCAGGCCAACGGCGTGCGCAGGTGGTCGGTGCCGCGGCTCATGTCGGTCTGAAAGATATAGTAGGGCTTGATCCGGATTTGCAGGAGTTTTTGCATCAACTCCCGCATGGTGGCCGGGTTGTCGTTGACCCCGCGGAGAAGAACGGTCTGGCAGCCGAGCGGGATGCCGGCGTTGGCCAAGCGTGCGGCGGCGAGGGCGGCCTGCGGGGTGATCTCGGCCGGGTGGTTGAAGTGGGTGTTGATGTAGAGCTGCGGCTCCTTGAGCGAGCCGGGCCTGTGGCGGCGCAGCACCTCGACCAGCAGGGTGCAGGGAACCCTGGTGCCGATGCGGATGATGCCGATGGAGGGGATTTTTCTCAAGGAGGCGAGGAGCCATTCCAGCCGTTGGTCGCTCAGCAGCAGCGGGTCGCCGCCGGANNGCAGAACCGGCAGTACATGGCGCATTGCGAGGAAACCAGAAAGAGCGCCCGGTCGGGATATTTGTGGACCAGGTTGGGTACCGGGCTCAGGTTCTCTTCGTCGAGGGGGTCGTTCAGGCAGACGCGGTCATCGAGTTCGCGGCGGTCGGGGACGGCCTGCAGCCAGAGCGGGTCGCCAATCTTTTCGATCAAGCTCAGGTAGTAGGGGTTGATCCGCATCGGGTAGTGGTCTGCGACCTCGGCAAGGCCGGCGATGTTCAGATCGAAGCGTTCGGCCAGTTGCCGGGGCGAGGTGACGCTCGCGCGGAGTATTTTTTGCCAGTGGGTCATGGGGGAGGCCGGGGTTAACGAAGCGTGCGGTTGGGTGGATATTTTGCAGCAAAGTATCGCAGTTCATGGAAAGATGCAATCGTTGCCGCCATGAGGCCACGATTTGGGCAGTTTGGCGGCGGGGTCATCTAGTCCTTGGGGGGAGTTGATGCGGAACGCGGCGGAGCCTGGTTATCTCAAGCTGTATCGAAGCGGTGAACTGGCGGAACGGGCGCGGATGGCCAGTCTGCGCCTGGCAAGGTGCGAGCTCTGTCCGCGATGCTGCCTGGTCGACCGGTCGCATGGGCGGCGCGGGGGTTGTCGGACCGGGGCCAGGGCGGCGGTGGCGAGCTATGGCCCACATTTCGGCGAGGAGGCCCCGCTGGTGGGGATGGGCGGCTCCGGGACGATTTTTTTCAGCCACTGCAACCTGCTCTGCGTTTTTTGTCAGAACCATGAGATCAGTCATCAAGGCGAAGGGGTTGCGGTGACCGACGGCCAGCTTGCGGCAATGATGCTGAGCCTTCAGAAGCAGGGGTGTCACAATATCAATCTCGTCACCCCCAGCCATGTGGCGCCGCAGATCCTCGCCGCTCTGGTGCCGGCCGCGGAACGTGGTCTTGCCGTGCCGCTGGTCTATAACTCAAGCGGCTATGAGCGTGTTGAAACCTTGCGGCTGCTGGAGGGGGTGGTGGATATCTATCTGCCCGACTTCAAGTTTTGGGAGAGGGAGTCGGGCCGTCGCTACGCCACCGCCTCCGACTATCCGGATCTGGCCAAGGCTGCCGTGCGGGAGATGCACCGGCAGGTGGGCGATCTGGTGATTGGCGACGACGGTCTGGCGCGCAGGGGGCTTTTGGTGCGGCATCTGGTGATGCCGGGCGGGGTTGGCGAGGCCGGGGCGATCATGCGTTTCCTGGCCGAGGAGATCTCGCCTGAGACCTACGTGAATCTCATGGATCAGTATCGTCCCTGCTGGCGGGCCGGTGAGTTCCCGCCCATTGATCGTTCGCTCGCCCACGAGGAGTACCTTGAGGCGTTGCGGCTTGCCTTGCAGGCTGGTCTTGTCAGAATCGAAGAGCGTGATCTGGCGCGATTGTTTCGTTATCTGGGTGCGCTGTGAGTTGCACGATGAAAGGTCGCGCCGGTTGATGCAAGGGTTGAGAGCTGGCGGATGAAAGCGGCAAGTTTTATCCGCTGCATGTAACTGAGTTCGCCAAAACGGATCGACCGACGGCGGACGGTTATGGAGCCCGGCGAAAATTTGTTGGGCAGCGCAAAGTCGGAGACGGTTTGCACCGGCAAGTTTCTGATCGGCCGTATGGTTTCGGGGCAGAGGTTTCCCCTGGTCGTTTCCAGGTGTTCCGGCCATGGTTGCCGATCGGCATAGTAGAACGACAACCCGCTGGCGCTGATATCAATGATCCGGCCGAATTTCAGGTTGAGGTCGAACATGCAGTTCTTAACGGCGATGCGCTGGTCTTTTCTGCGGTCATGGGAGGTTTTGAGCGAGTTTGCCATGGCAGGCCTCCTTGTGCAGGGTGGAAGGAACTTTGTTTGGCAACTATTGTTTGGCAGGCATGCGATCCTTTAATTATACTTTAGATACTATTTGCGTATTGTGATGAGGTCAATGTGGCAAATTGCCGCGCGGCAATGTGTGGGGTGGGGGCAGTGGCGTTGGTCTCAGGCCTGGGCGGCGATGGCGATCAGTTTGTCGAGCATCGCCAACTGGGTTGGTGTCAGCTCTCCGAAGCAGACGGAGCGGCGCCGGACGGTCATTGCCCCTTTTGAAAAATTATGGGGCATTTCGCTGTCTGAGATGGTTTTCGTGGGCAGGTTTGGGATGACGAACTCATTCATGCACCGCACCGAGCCGTTTGTGGTCAATGTTTGAGGCCAGGGCGAGCGGTCGGCGTAATAAAACGCCATGCCGCCTCGGCTGATGTCAACAATCCGTCCAATCCGCAGTCCGGCGACAAAGATACAGCCTTGCGTTCTATATCGTGGGTCTTTGCGGCGTTCCGCCGTCTGCGTTTTGTTCGACATTTTCATCAAGCCTCGATCGGGTGATACGGTCAGGGGTCAAGTTGCCAATTTTACGATACTAATTATTGATAGGAAGATTTCTTGTTGTCAATAGGCATTGTGCGTATTTTATGCATTTGTCGACTGTTAAGGCTAAATGCCTTTCTACTTTGGCGGTAAAGTTGGTTAGGTGTTTGGTGCCACTCGACCTCATGGTTTGAAATCGTTGTCACCAATTTTTCGGGTGGTTTGTCTTGACAACATGGTCCTGAAGTGGTTACCAGACCGGCTGGTTGTTATGCTCGGTTGGTCGTTACGCGGTGCAATGCCGGGTTTCGTCAGCTTACGATTCGCGCCACTGGTTCCGCCATTGGCAATCGCTTGAAAGGTTTCGTCTCATGCGTCGCACCTCGTGGGCCGAAGAGCCCGTGAAGCCAGCGCCTCCCTCTCCGCGCAGCAGGGGGATTGTTGACTGCCCGTTGCCGCCGGCGCTGCGGCTGGCTTTTTTGTATCTGATCCTGGTTACGCTTCATACCGGTTATTTTGTGCATCGGCATGGCGGCGACCTCTGGGTGGTTGGCGTCTCCGCGCCACTGGGTTTCTTGCTCGGAATGTTGTTGCATTACTTCGGGTTGGGGGTTTCCCTGGTCCGTGCTCGCGTGGTTGCGGTCATGTCGCCGTTGCTGACCGGATTCTTGCTGTTTTTTCTATTCTTGATCGGATACATCCTCGTCTTTTCGGTGGTTGTTTCTTTTCCGGTTGAATGGTGCATTCATTTCAGGACCGATTCGCCGCAACTGGCGCAACAGTACGTGCTCTTCTCCATGGATATGGTGGTGGCTTTGGCGATATTGAGTTGGCTGCGGTGGCTGTTGCGGGTGGTTGGCCTGTATCCGCGGCAGTCGGGGTGATTGTTGGTGAAAAGCGGGAGCGCGCTGAAATAGCTTGACAAGGACGATTGATTTTATATATTTCGTCGTTTTTGTGTTCGCGATGACACCTCTTTCGATACGCGTGGGAAATTGAAGGTCCGATTCGATGAGATACCGGCTGATGGGTTGCGTTTGACCATCGCCGATGAGGCTTGGTTTCCCGATCACGAACTCGAGCGGCGCGGCAAGGTTGCCGCCGCGGTGGTATTGCGGCGTGACGGCAACCGGGTATTCGTGGAAGGATCGTTGTCGGCAACCGTTGTGTTGACATGTGACCGATGCCTGGAGCCGTTCGTTCATGAGCTTGTCGACGATTTCCAGGTTGACTGCGAGTTTGCCGAGTCCGGCGGATTTCCGGACGGGGCGGACGAACATGAGATCGACGCGGCCGAGATGGATACCATCCTTCTCGATGAGCCGGCCGTGGATCTCTTTGAGTTGTTGGCGCAGCAGGTTTTTCTTGCCCTGCCGACGCGGATACTCTGTGCCGAAGAGTGCCGTGGGCTATGCGGCGGCTGCGGGATCGATCTGAACAAGGGGAAATGCCGGTGTGGAGCAAAGGAGAGCGCTTCTCCTTTCAGTGTTTTGGCCGGCTTGAAAGATAACAAGAAATAAGTCCGACAGGCGAAGCGTCGGATCATGATTTGCAAACGACCTCAGGGAGGAACTCAAAATGGCATTACCGAAAAGAAGACATTCACATTCCCGCACCAGAAAACGGCGTTCCCATGACGCGCTTTCCGCGCCCAGCATCGCCAAGTGCGACAAATGCGGTGAGCCCAAGATGCCGCATCGTCTCTGCGCCGGTTGCGGCACCTACAAAGGCCGGACCGTTTTTAATCTGGAAGAGGGCGAGTTAGAGTAAGGTCATGCCGGTGCGTATTGCCCTGGACGCCATGGGCGGCGATCAAGGCCCGGATGTTCTTGTGGCCGGGGCAGTGCAGGCCGTCAACGCGAGAAATGATCTCGAGGTGACCCTCATCGGTGATGAGGAGCGCCTCCGTACAGCATTGCGCGCGCATTCCGCCGCCAATCAGGACCGGCTCCGCATCGTTCACGCCTCTCAGGTTGTCGACATGGACGAGTCGCCCTTTGAGGCGCTGCGCAGAAAGAAAGACTCATCGGTGGCCGTCGCCTTCAGGCTGCAGAAGCAGGGCGAGGTCGAGGCGTCCGTCAGCGCCGGCAACTCCGGGGCGACCATGGCGGCGGCAATCGGCGCCTTGGGCCGCCTGAAGAAGATATCCCGGCCGGGCATCGCCGGTATCTTCCCTACCCTGAAGGGGCCGGTGGTGATGATGGATGTCGGCGCCAATGTCGATTGCCGGCCGCTGCATCTCTTCCAGTTCGGCATCATGGCCGCCGCCTTTTCGCAAGTCATCTTTGCCAGCCAGCGCCCGCGCATCGGCCTTCTCAGTATCGGCGAGGAGGGGGGCAAGGGCAATGTGCTGGTCAAGAAATCCCACGAACTTTTCAGTAAAAGCAATCTGAACTACATCGGCAACGTCGAGGGGCGCGATACCTTTCAGGGCGACGTGGACGTTATCGTCTGCGACGGGTTTGTCGGCAATGTCTGCCTGAAGCTCAGCGAGGGCCTGGCCGAGGCGGTGCTTTCCATGCTGCGCGAGGAGATCTTGAAGGATTTCAAGGCCAAGCTCGGGTATGTGCTGGCCAAGGACGCCTTTGGCAGATTCCGCAAGCGGGTGGACTACGCCGAGTATGGCGGCGCGCCGCTGCTGGGTCTGAACGGCACCGGCATCGTCTGTCACGGGCGGTCCAACGCCACGGCGATCAAGAACGCCATCAATGTCGCGGCTGAACTGGTCAGCGCCAACATCAACGAGCATATCCAGCGGCTGCTTGATGATGTGGATTCTGTTCTGGCTGCGGCCGCTTCCGGAGAGGATGCATGACGCGGGCGGCTATTCTCGGCACCGGTTCCTGTCTGCCCAGACGGGTGCTGACCAACGTCGAGCTTGAAAAAATGGTCGAGACCTCCGACGAGTGGATCACCGTCCGCACCGGCATCAAAGAGCGGCGGATCGCCGGCGCCGGAGAGGAAACCTCGAAGCTCGCCGCCGAGGCGGCGCGCAAGGCCCTGGCGATGGCCGGGGTTGCCGCAGCCGAGATCGGCCTGATCGTCGTCGGCACCATGACCTGCGAAAAGGCGATGCCTTCCTGCGCCTGTCTTGTCCAGAAGGAGATCGGCGCGGTCAACGCCTTTGCCATGGATATCAACGCCGCCTGTTCCGGTTTCCTCTATGGGATGGATGTCGCCGAAAAATACATCAAGGCCGATCCCGCCCTCAAGGCGCTGGTGATCGGCGCCGAAACCCTTTCCGCCCGCACCAACTGGGAGGATCGCACCACCTGCGTCCTGTTCGGCGACGGGGCCGGCGCGGTGGTGATGGCGGCCGGCGACGGCGAAAGCGGGATGCTCGCCAGCCGTCTCTTTGCCGACGGCAGCCTCTGGCATCTGCTGCACATGGATGCGGCGCCCAGCCTCAATCCAGACCTGGTGGCGGCCGATTATCAGGGCCCCTTTATCCGCATGGCCGGCCAGGAGGTGTTCAAGTACGCCGTTCGGGCCATGCAGGACGGGGTGGCCAAGGTGCTTGCCCAGGAGGGTGTCGATCCCGAGTCGGTCCGCCTGGTGATACCCCATCAGGCCAATATCCGGATCCTCAACAGCCTGACCGAGCGGCTGGGAATCGCCGCCGAAAAAATCTATATAAATGTACACAAGTATGGTAATACATCGGCGGCC
>DHYT01000115.1 GCA_002415465.1 Desulfobulbaceae bacterium UBA5123 | reverse complement strand
CGATGCGGATCTTGAGCAGCGCCTCCTCGTGTTGACGGGTGCGGAAGAAGAGCCCGGTGTCAAGGGAGTCGCGGAAGGGGTTCTCACGGAGGCCGAAGGTCTGTGGCCAGCTGAAGTCAGGGGCGGTGTGCCGGAGCTGGGGGCTCATGGCGTGGCTTCCTCCCGGAGGATGTTCAGGTAGCGGCTGAAGGCGGAGCTGACCCGCAACTCCTCCATCTCTTGGCGCAGCAGCGCCACGGCCAGGTTGTGGGTCTGCCTGCTCACCCTTGCCTGGGGCCGGAAGACCGAATAGGGGGTGCGCCGAGCCGTGGCCGCCCCGACGGTGGCGTCCTTGAGGATGTAGCCGATATTCTTGACCGTGCGATTCAGGAAGCGATGGGCGCAATCGCTGAAGCGCAACGCCACGTTGGCCGCCTGCTGCAGGGTGTCGGCCATGTTGACCACCGAGTAGATGGGCCGGCGGTCGTCGTCGCGTTCCTGGCAGATGCCTTTCAGCAGGCCGTAGGCGTCGGCCAGGGAGGTGATGTCCGGGGTGATGACGAAGATGATCTCGTCGGCGGCCTGGAGAAAATCCCGTACCCCGCGGCCCATGCCGGCGCCGGTGTCGACGATGATCACGTCGGCCCGGCGCTCCACTTCGCTCAAGGCCTTGATCATCTTCCGGCGGCTGGCTTGGTCGCTGTCGGCAAGGGCGATGATGCCGCTGCCGCCGGTGATGACGCCGATCCCGTCCGGCCCCTCGCTGATCAGCTCCGAGGGGCGCGCGCCGGCGGCGATCAGCTCCATCATTCCGGGGCGGGGGGAGAGCCCGGCCAGGAGATGGATATTGGCCATGCCGAGGTCGCCGTCCACCACCACGCACATCTTGCCCAGCCGCTGGATGGCGATGGCGAGGTTGAGGGCGATGTTGGTTTTGCCCACCCCGCCCTTGCCCGAGGTAACGGCGATGACCCGGCCGTAGCGGGGCCGGTCGGCCGGTTGCACCGCCTGTTTGGGGTCCTGCCGCCGGTGGAGGCGTTGGAAGGCCTCCACCGCCTCCTCGGGGAAGAGCAGGGCGTCGCCGCGCAGCACCTTGGCCGGCAGGTCGTCGGGGTGTTCGGATTCGTAAAAACGGAGCAGGCTTTCCTCGAGGCCGGTGCGCTGGGCGATGTCGGCGATGGTCAGCAGGGAGTGGGCGTTGGCCGCGTTCATTTCTTCTTCCGCTTGGCGCTCTGCTGCTCCGCCTCCTTGAGGCCGCGTTTGACGGTTTCAAGGACGGTATCGAGCCGGAACGGTTTCTTGAGGCAGGCATAGGCGCCCAGTTGCACGGTGTTCTTGATCTCTTCCTTGGAGGCCAGGGCGGTGATGATCAGCACCTGGGTGTCCGGGTACTCCTCGCGGATGAACTGCAACACCTCCAGGCCGTCCTTGCGCGGCATCCGGATATCCAGGATGGCAAGCTGGTAGGGCTTGTCCTTGAGGCGCTGGATCGCCTCGACCCCGTCAAAGGCGCCGTCCGCCTCATACCCTTCCATGCGCATGCAGTCCAGCAGCATCTCGTTGATCGCCTGCTCGTCGTCCACCACCAGGATGCGGGGCTTGCCGGTCTTGGCCGCCCCGGCGCTCGCTTCCTGGTCAAGGTTGTCGCGCAAGGCGCGCAGCTGGTTGGCCTTGTCCTGGGGAAGGGCGATGGTGAAGGTGGTGCCCTCGCCCTCCTTGCTCTGCACCCGCATGGCGCCGCCGTTGTGCTCGATGATGGAGTGGCAGACCGCAAGCCCCAGGCCGGTGCCCTCGCCCTCCTTCTTGGTGGTGAAGAAGGGGTCGAAGATCTTGCTCAGGTTTTTGGGGCTGATGCCGGTGCCGTTGTCGGTGATATGGACCTCGACCATCCCTTCCGTCGCCTGGTCGCTGAGGGTGATGACGCCGCCGTCCGGCATGGCGTGGTTGGCGTTGATCAGCAGGTTCATGAACACCTGTTCGATCTGCAGCGGGTCCACCATCACCGGCGGGGTGTCGTCCCGCAGGAGGTTGTCGACCTTGATCTTGGTCATGGAAACCCTGTCGCCAAGCACCTTGAGCACCCGGGCCATGATGCCGTTGACCCGGTCGGCGGTGAGTTTCGGCTGGGTGGGGCGCGCGAAGCTCATCAGGTCCTGGACGATCTTGGCGATCCGCTCCTCCTGGCCGGCGATGACCCGCAGCCGTTCCTTGACGGCGGGGTCCGCCTCCGGGCCGAGCAGGCGGTCGAGGATCTGGATGTTGAGCGAGATGATGGTGAGCGGGTTGTTGATCTCGTGGGCGGCGCCGGCCGCCAGCCGGCCCACCGTGGCCAGCCGGTGGGAATGGAAGAGCAGCCGCTGGCTTTCCTCCATGCGCCGGGAGGCGCGGGCGATCTCCGCGCTCTGGCGGATCAGGTCCGCTTCCAGGAGCAACCGTTCGATGCCGCTGCCGGCGCTCTGGGCCAGGGTCTCAAAGTTTTGCAGCAGTTCCTGGCGCGGCCTGGTGCCCTCCTCGGGCGCCGCCTCGCCGAAGTCGACCAGCAGTTGTCCCAGCACCGGCAGTTTGCGGAAGTGGGAGTGGGGGCCGGGGAGGAAAAAGGTGGCCAGGAACTCGCCGTCGGAGATGATGTCGATCACCTCCGCCTCAAGGGAGTCATCCTTGCCGGGATCGATGATCCGGCGGGCGAGCCGCTTCACCGCCGCGGCCTCGATGACATCGGTTTTCTTGCCCTTCCCGTAGCGTTTGAGATCGGCCGGCTCGGTGGGTATCCGCAGGGAATGGAAGGCGTCGCCGTCGTACAGCCGGCCGATGAAGAAGTTGTCGCTGGTGTCGCGGATCATGCAGAAACAGCGGCGCTCGCCAAAGGCGAGGTGGATGGCGTTGATAACGGTTGTCGCGGCATCGGCCAGCGGCAGGCCGGGGGTGAGCTGCCGGCAGAGGGCGCCGGCGGCGTCGAGGATCCGGTTGCTTTCGTTGAGGATGCGGTTGTCATGGTCCAGGCGGATGCCCAAGTCCCCCAGCCGGCGGTTGGCCGAGGCGATCAGCTTGTGATACTCCTCTTCCTCCCAGAAGCCCAGGATTGCGCCCACCGTGCGGCTGCGTTCAATCACCCCGTCCATCAGCGCGTCGATGTCGGCGGTGGCAAGATGGTGCTGGAGCAGCATCGTTTCCAGGGCGAAATGGGATTGCTGGTGGCTGTGGGCCCCGGATGGGAGGAAGTAGCTGGAGCCGATGCCGTGGGTGATGCAGAGCAGGTCGGCAAAGCGGATCAGCTTGGGCAGGTTCGCCATCTCCGGGAGGATGGTTTCAAAGACGGGCTGGTGGTGCTGCCACATCACCTTGGCGAAGGTGTCGGGGAAGTTCCAGCGTTCGGCGAGCAGGCGCCCGGTTTCCACGTGGTCGGTGCCGAGAACCTGTTGTTCGATGTCCAGGGGCGTGGCGCCACGGGTGCAGTAAGTGCCCTGCCGTTCCAGCTCCCGGCGGATCTGGTCGTATTGATCCGGGAACTGGATATAGCAGACCAGCTTGCCCATGTCGTGGAGAAGGCCGGCGATATACGCCTCCTCCGGGACCGGGAAGCCGAGTCGTTTCGCCAGTTCCTCGGCGGTGACGGCGACGCCGATGGAGTGGAGCCAGAAGTTGAGGAGGCCTTGCCGGTCCCGGGCGAGGTGCTCCGAGAAACATTCGAACACCGAGGCGGAGAGGATGATGCTGCGCACGGCGTTGAGGCCGAGGGTGGAGACCGCCTGGCGGATGGAAGCGGCCGGGCGGCGCGCCCCGACATACGCGGAGTTGGCGTAGTGAAAGATGCGGCTGGTGAGGACCTGATCGTTCTTGAGCAGATCGGCGATGGATTCGAAACTGGCGTCCTCGCCCTCCAGGAGCCGGATGGCCTCCATGGCGATGGCGGGAAGGGTGGGGAGTCTGTTGACATCAAGAACCGGGTTCGCGCTGTCGTCTAACATACCGCCCTCGCTAAGGGGTTGGATGCCGCGCGGCTGCGACCGTGTCAAGCGCGGTCGTCTTTCCGCGTTGTTTAAGGCGCGGCCTGGGTTTGTCGGCAACGCGCAGTGGTAAAGTGTCGTATGTGGATGTATGTAAGAACTGTTTCAGAAAGGCTTAAAAGTTTCGTGATCTTTTGTCAATGGATAAATATGAAATAAAACAATGGGTTGGTCGTCAAACGGTTGCAACCTCCTTGGGCGGTTATGAAATGGGCAGTTCGGGGTTGCGGGACCATTCGTTCCATGAGCCGAAATAGACCCGCAGTTTGTGAAAACCGGCCAGCTTCAGGGCCACATAGGTATGCGCCGCCCTGGCGCCCTTGAAGCAGTAGATGATGATGTCGCTTTCCGGGGTGATGCCGTGTCGGCCGCACAGGGCGCGGATCTCGGCGGCCGGCTTGAATGCCGGCCGCGGGGCGGCATCCATGAAGGCGTACCATTCAATCCATCTGGCGCCGGGGATGCGGCCCTTCCGGGGGGCGAAATCCGCGCCATAGGGCGAAGAGGAGAGCCCGCGCCATTCCGGCTCGTCGCGGTTGTCGAGCAGGATGACGCCAGGGGAGGCGAGGGCGGCGAGGACCGCATCGGTGGTCGCCAGCAAGGCCGGGCGCGGGGCGGCGACAAAGTCGCCAGCCAATACGGCGGGGGCCGCCCGGGGGGGGGGNNGGGGGGGGGGGGGGGAAAAGGCCGCTGCCAAAACCAGCGGGGCCGGCGGGGGGTTGGGGAAGGGGGTCGGAAAGGGGAAGGCGTTTTCCCCGCCAGCCGCTGAACCCGCCGGCGAGTATGCCGGCCGCCGGGTGGCCCAGGTAGGCGAGCAGCCAGTAGCCCCGGCAGGCCCCGCCGTATTGGCTGGCGAGGGTGTCGTCGTACAAGATCACCGGCCGCGGGCTTCGGACGCCCGCCGCCGCCAGGAGCCCGGTGAAGGTCGCGGCCATCCCGGCCAGGCTGCGCGGGCTGCTGTCGGGGAGCAGATAGGTGAAGACCTCGGGGATGTTGACGGCGCCGGGGATGTGTGCCAGCCGGTAGGCCGCCGGCGGGCGGATATCGATGACGGCCGCGCCGTTGCCGGCGAGGAGGGCGTGCAGTTCCGGCGGGGGGTAGAGTATTTTTTCGGTCATGGCTGGCGGTGATCGCTTTTGCGTCGGGCGGCGCGATTATTTTTATCCTCAGTCAATTGTGATTGATCGCCGGTAAAAGTTCCAATATCCTGAATGAGCCTGTGGCTCGAAACGGAACGATCATGGTACCCGTTTTTCGAGAAGAAAGCAGGCATCATTTAGCGGGGGTACGGGAGGCATTCGCAATGACGGTTGATTTGCAGATGAAGATTTTGCTGGTCGAGGATGCGGCCACCATGCGCAAGATGGAGGCCAAGATCCTCAAGCAGGTCGGCTTCGAGAATATCGTCGAGGCGGCGGACGGCCGGGAGGCCGTCGACAAGCTGCAGGCCGAGGAAGGCGTCGGCCTGATCATCAGCGATTGGGCGATGCCCAACATGGACGGCTACGAGCTGCTTACCTGGGTGCGCGGCGATGCGCGGTGCATGGCGATCCCGTTTCTGATGGCCACCGGCCACGGCGACAAGGCCTATGTCGCCAAGGCCAAGGAGGGCGGGGCCAGCGGCGTGGTCGCCAAGCCCTTTACCGCCGATGAACTGAAGGTGCTGATCGACGAGATCTTCGGGGTCAGGCAGGCGGCGGTGAAGAAGGACGAAGGGCCCAAGGTCAGCAGCCAGGGCAAGGTCCGGCTGAAGATGGCGCACATCCAGATCACCGACCATCTGCCCCTGGGGGTGCTGCGGCACCAGATCGAGACCGGCGCCAGGAAGCCCGCCAATTTTGATATCGACACCCTCTGCATGGGCGGCTGGAACCCGGTNNGCCATGGATCTGTTCAGCTACGAGGTGCCGATCAAGCTGGTCCTCTTCGCCCACCGCAACGGCAGCATCGCGGTGCGCAACGCCGCCGGCAAGTATGTAAAGCCCTATCAGCAGTTCTTCAAGCACAAGAGCTTTCTGATCCCGCACAAGATGTCCATCCACAACATGCTCGCCCACATGTACTTTACCCAGATGGGCCTGCGGCCGGGCGTTGCCGGCAAGGAGGCGGTGAACGTCCTTTTCGACGTGGTGCCGCCGGTGGGCATGCCGGAATTCCTCAAGGGCAACCCGGAGGTCAGCGGCTTCATGGTCGCCGAGCCCATCGGCTCGCGGGCCATTGCCGCGGGGATTGCCGAGCGGCAGTTCCTCTCCAGCGAGATCTGGGACGGCCATCCCTGTTGCGTGGTGGTGTTCCGCGACGAGTTCATCAACACCTACCCCGAAGCGGTGCAGGAATTCACCACCATGCTTGTCGAGGCGGGGCTGTTTATCCGCGACAACCTGGACCAGGCCGCCGAGATCGCGGTGCGGTTTCTCGACCCGCAAGGGAAGCTGGGGCTTGAGACAACCCTGCTGCGGAACGTCCTCTCCGATCCGCAGGGGATCACCACCGACGATCTCTACCCGGAGATCGGGGATCTCGATACCATCCAGCGCTACATGACCAGCAAGATGGAGATCGGCCGCGCCATCGATCTCGACAGCTTTGTCGATTGCCGTTTCGCCGATGCCGCTTACCGGCATCTGGGGCTGGCGCGCCGCCCCGGCAAGGAGCGGCAGGCGGCGGGCGCCGGCGAGCAGAAGCTGAACGTGTTCGAGCAGACGCAGACCCTCGCCACCCGCGAGGGCAAGTATCTGATCTTTCAGCTTGCCGAGGAGCGTTACGGCATCGGCGTGCTCGATGTCCGGGAGATCATCGGCCTGATGGAGATCACCGAACTGCCCAACATGCCCTCCTTTTTCGAAGGGGTGATCAACCTGCGCGACAAGGTGATCCCGGTCCTCGACATGCGGGCCAAGTTCGGGATGGCGCGAACCGAACACACCGAGCGCACCTGTATCATCGTCGTCGAGATCTCTGGTCTCAGGGGCTCCACCCTGATGGGGGTGATTGTCGACGGGGTGAGCGAGGTCGCCAACATCAGGGCGGAGGAGGTCGAGGACGCGCCGGTGTTCGGCAAGGGCGTCGATACCTCCTTTATCCTGGGAATGGCCAAGCTGCAGGCCGGGGTCACCATCCTGCTCGATATCGACCGGATTCTGCACGCCCGCGAAATGGTGCAGCTGAGCGCCACCTTGTGAGCCAGGGCGATGGAGGTTGCCGGTGTTGCCGGGCGGCCTTCAGGGCGAGGCCGGCAACGCGGCGGCGCGGGCGAGGTTCCGGCGTGTTCGCGGGTGGTCGGGCGAGAGCTTGAGGGCTTCGAGCAGGTACATGGTTGCCTGGGCCTGATTGCGGTCGGCGAGATATTTCTCCGCCCAGTTGTTGTAGAGGCCGAGCATGTCGTAGCCCTTGCGCCAGGCGGTGCGGTAGCTGGCAAAGGCCTCCTCCTTCCGGCCCATGTCTTCGAGGGTCACCCCCAGCGTGATATAGGCGTCAAGCAGTTCCGGATTCGTGTGGATTGCCGTTTGCGCATGCCTGATTGATTGTTCGTACTCCCTTATCTCCCAGTAGATGATCCCCAGGGTGTTGTGCGCCTCGGCCTGGTTGGCGTTGCCGCTGGCAAGGGCGGATTCGATGGCGGCGATGGCCTCCGGAAACCGCTGCTGCCGGTCGTAGGTGATGCCCAGGTTGAAATAGGCATGGCCGTTGCGGGGGTCGAGGGCGATGGCCTGGCGGAGGGCCTCTTCCGCTTGTCGCGGCCGCCCGGCCAGACCGTAGGCGATGCCCCTGGCGGTATAGGCGTCCGTGGATTGCGGGGCAGCCGCCAGGGCCTGGTCGATCTCGGCCAGCGCCGGTCCGATATCCCGCATTTTCATGTGCGCGGTCGCTATTACGAGCCGGATGTTGGCCGTGTCCGCATGTTTTCTGGCAAGGGCTTCCGCCGCTGTCGTCAGGGCCTCCGGATAGCGTTTCTGTTCGTTGTACAGGGCGGCCAGGGCAAGATAGGCGCGACTGTCCTCCGGCTCGATGGTCATGGCGCGACGCAGATGCTGTTCCGCCTGCGGGTATTGTTTCTCCGCCATCAGGGCCCGGCCCAGGTTGACATGCCCCCTGGCCAGCGCCGGTGATTTTTGCACCACGTCTCCCCAGAGGGAGGTGGCGGTGGCCCAGGTCGCGTTGCGCTGCCAGGTCAGGGTGCAGAGCAGCACGAGGCAGACACCGACGATGGCGCGGGCCGGGGCGCGATTTGGGATCGGCAGGGCGTAGAGGCAGGTCAGGGCGGCCGGGAAGAGGAAGAGGGAGGGCAGGTACAGCCGGTGTTCAAAGAGGAGTTCCAGGGCGATGACGGTGGACTCGATGACGAGGTTGGCCAGAAACCAGAGGATCGCGAAGGAGGCGAGGCGCTGCTCCTTTTTGAAGAGGTGGCGGATGAGGAGGATGAGCCCGGCAAGGCCGAGCAGGGCGACGGCGGTCTGGGGCGGGGCCAGCAGGGCGTGGGAAACCGGAAAGTCGTGGTTGATGTTGAGCCGCGACGGGAGCGGCAGGGCCAGCAGGGAAAGATAATAAAAGAGAACGCGGGGTTCGGTGAGGAGGCGTTCCGACAGGGTGAAATCGCGGATTTGGTAGCCGTTGCGGATGGCCGAGAACGGGTCGTCGCCAAGGAACAGCCATCCCAGGCCGAGCGCCAGGATGACAATGGCCGCCCCCGCTCCCCAGAGGATGGTTTTCCGGTGCCGGTCGGCGGGGATAAAGAAATACTCGTAGGCGAGGATCATGAGCGGCAGCATGGCCGCGTTCTCCTTGCTGAACAGCGCCATCACGCCGGCGATGAGGCTGGCGCCGAAGAAGGCGTTGCGGCGGCCGGGCGTCGCCGTTTCGAGCCGGCCCTTGGCGTAGCAGAGCAGCGAGAGCAGATAGAAAAGCGTCATCATGCTGGTCATGCGCTGCACGATATAGGTTGCGGCGTTGGTCTGAAGGGGATGGACAAGCCAGAGGAGCGCGGCGAAAAAGGCGATCTCCTCCGCCGGCAGGCCGTGCCGCCCGATCCGGGGCAGCCGCAGGGTGGTGAGGAAGAGCAGGTAGGCGGTGATCCCGGTCAGGAAATGGATGCAGATGTTGACGAGATGGTAGCCGGTGACGTTTGTCCCCTGCGCAAGGTAGTTGAGGGCGAAGGAGATATTCGGCAGCCAGCGATGGCTGGCGTGGCTCTGGGTGGCGGCGGTGGCCAGGTTGGCCAGGGTGAGACGGGAGAACTTGATCTCCGGGTTTTCGACGATGGTGTGTAAGTCGTCGAAAACAAAAGGGGCCTGCAGGGTGCCGGCGTAGAGAAGGGTGGTGGCGGCCGCCAGCAGGGCGCAGGCCAGCAGGAGGCGGGGGAGCGAATCTTTTGCAAGGGCTTTATTGGGCATGGATGTCGGCTCTCATCTTGAGATGATGTCGAGGGGGGCGCCTGGCGCGTACATCAGGAATACACCACCACCTGATTCCGCTGTTGCGATTTGGCCTGGTAGAGGGCCTTGTCGGCGTAGGCCAGCAAATCCTGCGGCGATTGCGGGATATGGGCCCGGTAGGAGGAAACGCCGATGCTGGCGGTAACGTGTTTTTGCTGAAGGCCGTCGGAATGGAGATGGGATTCCAGCCGGGCGCGGATGCGTTCGGCGATGATCATGCTGCCGCCAAGGTCGGTATTCGGGAGCAGGATCACGAACTCCTCGCCGCCGTACCGGGCCACCACGTCGGTGTCCCTTGACTCTTCGAGCAGGATGGCGCCGATTCCCTTCAGGACGAGATCGCCGAAGGCGTGGCCGTGGTTGTCGTTGACCGCCTTGAAGTGGTCGAGATCGATGATCATGCAGCTGTAATCAGCCTTGCCGCGCGTCGCCAGCGCGAAGTCCCGTTGCAGCACCTTGTGGAAATAGCGGTAGTTGTAGAGGCCGGTCAGTTCGTCCTTGATCGCCTGATCGCGCAGGATCCTGTTGGCGCGCTCAAGCTCGGTTGCCTTCTCCGCGATCTGTTGCAGATAACGGCTTTCAATTTCGACGGCCTGTTTCTTCTTGTGGCTCTGGAAGAGCAGGGTGGCGCCGATCCCGAAAAAGAGCAGCAACGCGGCCACCATGATGAGGGCCTGGCGGGAATGTTGCCTGATCGGACCCGAGATGGCGCTGAAGGGCAGGACCACGCCGATGCCCCAGTTGTTGGTGTGGAACTTGATCGGCGCATAGGCGACGAATCGTGCCTCGGGTCGCGCGCCGCGCTGGTCGGCGATAAAGATGCCGACCCCGTCGCGTCCGGCGGCGAGTTCCGCCGTGATGCGTTGCCGGTTGTCGCATTTATCCTTCACGCAGGAGGAGGGGGCCGCAGCCTCGCTGCTCTCGGTGACGGGCGGTCTGGAGAGGAAGTGGCCGTACTCGTCGATCAGGACCGGGGTTGCGCCGCCCTCGAACCGGAGCGGCTGGATATAGAGGGAGGTCAGGGTGTCGATGCTCACCAGCGCGCGGACAGCGCCGAGCAGTTCGTTGTCGATGGCGATGGGCACGGTAAGGGTTACCACCTGGCGGCCGCCGTCATCGAGAAAACGCGGGCTGACCTGCGGCGCGCGGTTGATGGCAAGGCTCGCCAGGTCGGCGTCGCCGGCAAGCTTCATCTCCTCCGGCCAGGAGGCCAGCGTCCTGCCGTGGGTGTCGACAATGGCGACGGATTCCAGTTCCCGCCGGTGCGCCTCGTAGAAAGAGCGTAACCGATTCCACTCCGGGCCGGTGGCGGGGATGGCAAGATTTCTTTTTCTGAAAAGCGGGTCGTGGGCGAGCTCGGAGAGGGAGTTGAGGTGGTCATCCATGTGCTGCCGCAGCGAGGTGGCGGTGGATTTGGCGATCAGCAGCAACTGCTGCTTGGTCTGCTCCACCAGGGCCCCTTCGAATTGGTGATGCGCATGCCTGGCCATGAAAATAATCGCCAGGCAGAAGAGCAGAGCCCCTCCGAAAATGAGGATTGTCCTGGGGTACGCGGGGGTGGCTGGTGACATGGTGATCCCGGATGCAGCATCAATATGAATTCAGTAAAAGTAGGCAGCTTATTCTTATCCCGTCACGGTTGGCAAGGAGAAATTGCACAAGATGCGCGCCGACGGGATTTCCCGGCCGGCGGGCACGGGGCCGGTTCTTCCGGGGGGCGGTTGATCCCTTTTCAAAAGCGGCCTTGACAGCGGCACGGGGATGATTACCTTCTCTCACCAATTCGACGGCCTTGTCCGAGGCCGTTTTCGATTTTTTTTCTGCAAACAGGGTTATCAAAATGGCCGGGCGCGTGTCCTCTTGTCTTTGGCGTCAGGCACGACGGCCCCGCGGTAAACGACAGAACTTGAAGAGGTGAACAGCAATGAGTACCGAAAACGCCCAACCCCATGCCGAGACCAAGGAGTTTCAGGCCG
>DHYT01000015.1:16803-20818 GCA_002415465.1 Desulfobulbaceae bacterium UBA5123 | reverse complement strand
TTGACGAACTCGTTGTTCCAGGCATGGACCCGATCAAGCGCCGCGTAGCCGCCCCGAGTGAAGGCGCGGAGGATGTTCATGGTGGCGCAGGCGAGATGATACCCCTTGATCATCCGCTGCGGATCGGGCCGCCGCGCCTCGGCGGTGGGCTCGATGCCGTTGACCATGTCTCCCCGGTAGCTGGGCAGTTCGATGCCGTTCACCATCTCGGTGTCGGCGGAACGGGGCTTGGCGTACTGGCCGGCCATCCGCCCCACCTTGACCACGGGCTTGCCGCCGGCATAACCGAGGACCACGGTCATCTGCAGGATAACCTTCAGCAACTCGCGAACCGCCGGCGCCGTGCACCGGTCGTAGGTTTCGGCGCAGTCGCCGCCCTGGAGCAGGAAGGCCTTGCCCTCGGCGGCCATCGCCAGTTGCTTTTTAAGCGCCCGGATCTCGCCGGCAAAGACCAGCGGCGGCAAGGCGGACAGCTCGGTCACCGTCTGCTCGTAGGCCGCCCGGTCCGGCCAGTTGGGCTGCTGCACCACGGGAAAATCACGCCAGCTGCTTTTACTCCAGGGAGATTGATTGGCTGCCATGGGAAATACTCCGATCAAAAATTTTGTTGTATATTTAACATATTACGTTTTAAGCAGTGGCCCGTTCGCACAAAGCGGGATCGTGTCCGCACGTCGTAACCCAGGAACCCTTAACTCGTTTAACCTTCCGGCGCATCGGGCAGGGCGCACGGTCCGCCGACGCAACAAACTTGGACATCGTAGGCGTTCAGAATCCGCAACTCCTTCTCCCGATGTGCCGCCGGATAGGGAGAAAGGTCCATGAAGGCGGCCATCGCCTGCAGGTCGTCCCGGCAGGGGATCCCGGCCAGCCCGCAGCCGAGAACGGCGCCGGTGAGGGTGTCGAGAACCTCGGCATCCGCGCCGTTGCTGACCACGGCCATGGGAATCCGCTGCTCCGGATCGAGAACCCGGGCGGCGGCGACGGCCGCCCGCTCGCGGGTCACCAGCGACCCCGGCCCATAACGAACCACCAGCAACCGGCGGCCGTCGATCCGCACCACCAGGTCGATCTTCGAGACCACGAACTGGTTGCCGAACAGGGTCTCGATCTTCAGGCGCGGCTCAAGATCCTCCTTGGCGTAGCCCTTTTCCTCCACCAGCAAGCGGGCCAGCTGCTGCCTGATCCGCTCGTCATCCGTATCGACCAGCTCCTCGCCGGTAACAAAATCACGGCAGACGCCATAGATGAAATGGTGCAACGGAATATCGGTCACTTGCTCGTCCTCCACGGCTCAAATTCTAAGCCGGGCCTCCCGCAAAAAGCAAGAGGGGGCCCGAAAGCCCCCTCTTCATTCAAACGAAAATATTCGCGGGAGGAGCACTCCCGCTACCGCAATTGATCGCAGGCCGATGCCGACGCAGATGCGCCCTCATGCGGTCAATTACTACAGTTCGAGCCAGGACTCGGAGAACAGCGTCTCGCCGGTGAGGCACTTGTAGGTCTTGTAGTGCTCAAGGGCGATGCCGGAGAGGGTGGACGGATCAACATCGCCGCCGTTCATCATGCCGTGGATCATGTCCACATGCTCCTGACGCTCGCCCTTGCAGATTGCCATCAACTCGGCATCGTAGGAGTTGACGATGGCGGTGGAGAGGCCGTAGTACATGAGCATGATCAGGTAGGTGCGGTCGAGATGCTTGCGCAGATGCTCGGCAACACCGTTGGAAACGTTGGAAAGACCGATGGTGGAGCCGGCGCCGGGGGCGATGTCCTGCAGCATGGCCAGGAACTCGAAACCGGCGTTGATCTGGTCGGTGCCCAGGGTGATGGGAGTGGCGATGGGATCGAAGAGCATCTTCTCGTTGGGGATGCCGGCCTCGGAAAGGGCCATCATCAGGTCGACGGCCATGGCGGCGCGCTCGTTGGAGTCGCGGGGCATGCCGTCGGGGCCCCAGAGCAGGGCGACCACGTTGCAGCCGGCCTCGGCGGCCACCGGGATCAGCTTCTCCATCCGCTCGGGCTGGGCGGAGATGGAGTTCATGATCGCCGCGGTCTTGTTCTTCACCACCTTGAAACCGGCCGCCATGGCATCGGTGTTGGTGGTGTCGAGGCAGAGCGGGGTGTCGGTGACCGCCTCGACGGTCTCGACAACCCAAGGCATCAACTCGGTGCCGTCCTTGCGGGCCGGACCGATGTTCAGATCAAGATACGCCGCGCCGGCGGCGGATTCTTCCTTGGCCATCTCCTGTACCGGACCGGCGGTCCGGGATTTCATGGCGTTGCCGCTGCGGTTGCCCATGATGTTGATGCTTTCAGCAATTCCCAAGATAGTGTTACCCATCGTTTCTCTCCTTGATGTTGATTATTCAATACGCAAAAGATTCGTTAACAATCATGAATACAGACAAAATAACGCTTCCCGGCCACCGCTCCGGCGGCGGACAGTAACCTGTGAAATTAGCGTCAAAAAAGAAGGATGTCAACCTTGTTGGGGCGGCAAAACATTTTTTCAGCCCTGCCGCATCCGGCCAGAAGCAACACAACGCGTTGAAATCGCGGCATGTTTGCAGCCGAACAAGCCCCATGCTCAAACGAAGAGGGCGCGCCCCTTCTTCAACAGGAACCGGCAGCCGTCCAGCAACTGTCCCCTCTCCAATCCCGCCGAAGGCTCCGGCAGTTCGGTCAGCGCCATTTCGGCGTCATGGAGGAAATGATTATGCCACCCGGCCCGCCGCGCCCGGAAGCAGTAATCGAGATCGCCGTACCGGCCGACAAAGCCCTCGTCGAGCCCGCCGATCTCCTCCAGCACCTCGCGCCGGAAGAGGAGAAAAAGGGAGGAAAGCCATTCCGCCTCGCGGCTCGAGGCGCGATCCCAGTCGGTCTGGAAGTGGCGACGCCGCAAGGCATTCACCGATGGCGAGGTTACCGCCAGGCAGTCCAGCAGGAGAAAGGAGGCCGGACTGTGGAACCGTCTCGCCGAGCCGGCCACCGCCCCGGACGGCAACAACAGCCGGGGGGCGACCAGACCGATATCCGGCGCATCCTCCATGAAATCGATCAGCCGCTCCAGGGCGGCCGGCGCGCAACGGACATCCTCGCTGGCCAGGGCCAGGTACCGGCCGGTGGCAAGCTGCAGGGTCCGGTTGTAGATCACCGTGTCCGACGCGGCGAGATCCTTTTCCTCGCAGATCAACGCCTCGTTGAACTCCCGCCCCAACTCCGCGGCCAGGGCGCCGTCCGCCACCGCGACAATGACCTGCAGGTCGACATAGCCCGGCGACTCGAAAAGCGAACGGAGGAACCCCCGTATCGCCTCGCCGCCACGCCGGGCGATCACGCAGATCGACAGATCGGGTAGAATTTCCATGCGCGCCGCCGTCTCGCCGTAACCCCTTACCCTTCCTGCAGCTTGGCCTGCACGGTGGGGAAGAGGCCCATATCGGTATGGGGAAGAAAGAGGGCGGCCATGTAATGGCTCATGAACTCGCTGTTCTCGCTCAACTCCATGTTGGTCATCAGGCTGCTCACCATGGTCCGTTCGCGGAAGCGGTCGTTGTCGGTGAGGCTGATCTGGCAGCCCAGCATGGAGCCGTTGCCGAGATAGTAGAACTTGTCGCGATCGATGTCGGGCAGCAGGCCGATGCAGATCGCCCGCTCAAGATCGATATAGGCGCCGAAGTTGCCGGCCAGGATCACCCGGTCGAGATCCCCGAAGCCCATCCCCACCGATTCCAGCAGGGTCTGGTAGCCGGCGTACATCGCCCCCTTGGCCCGGATCAGGTTGTCGAGGTCCACCTCGCTGATCACGATATCCTCGCCGGCCATGGCGTCCTTGGCCCAGACCAGCACGTACTCGTAGCCGTCCACGCCGTCGCGGATGCGGGCGTGCTGCCGGTTGCGGTCGAACTTGCCCTGCTGGTCGATGACCTTGGCCTCCAGCAGCTCGGAGACGATGCTGATCAGGCCCGAACCACAGATGCCGCGCGGCTTCACCTGGTCGATGGTGACGATC
>DHYT01000015.1:0-16612 GCA_002415465.1 Desulfobulbaceae bacterium UBA5123 | reverse complement strand
AGCAGCAGGTGGCTCATGATGGTGTTGCCGGCGGCCATGATGTAGCTGATGTCGCTGGGGCTGATCACCATGTTCCGGCAGACGGTTTCGATCACCTGGTTGATGGTCCGCACCACCCGCTCCTGCAGGGTTTTCAACCCGCCCGGCCGTTGCGAGTAGATGATCCGGGAGATGACGTCCTCGCCGTGGTTGATCTGCTCGTTGTAGGCCGAGGCCTCGGCCAGCACCTTGCCGTTGTTGAGATCGACGATGACCCCGCACACCGTGGTGGTGCCGATATCGAGGGCGAGGCCGTACAGGCGGCCGGTGGTGTCGCCGGGCTCGACGGCGATGATCCGGTCCGGCTCCTCGGCCCTCTTGCCGCGCAGGAGGATCACCGTCACCTCCCAGTTGGCCTCGCGGAGGATAAAGGGCAGCTCCTGCAACAACTGCGGATGGTCGTAGGTGGGCTCGGCGCATTCGTAACAGCCCTTCTTGATCGCCCGCAGCAGCCGGTGCAGATCCGGGACGTTGTCGTCCATGGTGGGCGGATCGAGCTTGAGAAACCGTTTTTCCACCGGCGGATCGACCTTCCAGTCGCCGATCAGGGCGTCCAGCGAGCGGGCCGAGATGGCGCGGGTGGTCTTGGGCTTGCGGGAGATGGCCTTGCCGTCGGCGCCCTTGATCTCGGGAATCCGCACCACCAGATCAGAGGCAACCTTCGATTTGCAGGCCAGCCGGAAGCCGGCCTCCTGATCGGCGCTGCGCAGGGTCATCGCCTTCTCGGAAACCACCTCGCCCGCCTCGATCTTCACCTTGCACTTGCCGCAGACGCCGTCGCCGCCGCAGAAGGCGTTGATGTAGATGCCGGCCTTGGCCGCGGCGGTGAGCAGGTTTTCCCCCTCATCCACCTCGATCTTGACGTTGTCCGGCTGGAAATGGATGCTTTTCTTCATCGTCTGGTTCTCCATGGGCTTCGGGATGCTTCCCGTGAAAAGTCTTGAAACAGTTATCAATTCTCAACAGCGCGATGATGGCGCTGGTTGGCACGGATATCACAATAGCAGGAAGCGCGCCCTTGTCAAGATGGCAGAAAACAGGCGAGCGGCTGCCGCCCGCCATGCCCGATGACGCCCCCACTCCTGACAATTCGTGCCACCCACAAAACAGCGATTTTCTTTGCCTCGGCCAAAGGGCTGTAGTAGAATTTTGCACACTTCCGAAAAGCAGCATTTCAGAAGTTTGGTCGCTCCATTCCTAAACCTTTCCGGCCGTGCCAGGAGTTCCCCCATGTACGATCACTCAAAACCGCTCGTTGACGATGACTCCGAACCAAGCCTGATCGGCAAACTTGCCAAGGCGCTCGGCGCGATCCTGCTTCTGGTCACCGTGGTGCTGGTCGGGTTGTCGCTCTTCATCCGCTTCTATCTCACCGAGGATCGGCTCAAGGCCCTGATCATCCCGCCCGCCGAAACGGCCCTCGGCCGCACCGTCACCCTGGGCGCCATCGATGTCGGCCTCTTCAGCGGCATCACCGTCACCGACCTGGCGGTCAAGGAGGCGGACAACGCCACCAATTTTCTCTCCGTGGGCCGCTTTGTCCTCCACTACGACCTGCTCCCCCTGCTCGCCAAAAAACTGGTCATCTCCGAGGTCACCATCGACCGTCCCGACTGCCGGGTGACCCGCGACAGCGACGGCCGCTTCAACTACGAATCACTGGCCCTGCTGGCAAAGCCGTCCACGCCCGAGGAAACCCCTCCCGCCCTGCCCCTCGCGCTTGTCGTCGACCGGATCACCGTCAGCAACGCCCATGTCATCGTCAGCGACGCCAAAAAGGAACTCCCGGAGATTGACGCCACCGCCTCGGCCACCGTCGGGGTCGAGATCGGCGCAAGCCTCGCCGATCTCAAGTATCAGGGCGATTTCGACTTTGTCAGCGATATCGTCTACGGCGAGGCCAAGCCGCACGTGAGCGGCAAGGGCGCCTTCGACAACAGCAAGGCCGGCTGCACCCTCGCCATCGATATCGACCAGCAGCGACTGACCATCGTCGCCGCCGTCCCCAATCTTGCCGTGAAGCCGTTGCCGGCCCTGGTCCTCGACATCAGCGGCGACAAGCTGAACATCGACCGCCTGCTGGCGATCACCGACAAGCTGCCCAAGCCTGCAGCCACGGCGGCCGCCGACAAAACGCCGGCCGCCCCGCAGCCGGCCGACAAAACGGCCAAAAAATCGGCCGCCCAACCGGCTGAAAAACCGGGCGAAAAAACCCCGATCGCCGCCGGACTGCCGCCGGGCCTCGACCTGAGCGGGTCGTTCAAGGCCAACGAGGCGCAGTACGGCAAACTGACGATGCAAAATCTCACGCTACGCTACGGCATCCGCGACGGCGTGGCCTCGATCAGCGACCTCTCTTTCAAGCTGGCGGGCGGCGCCTTTGCCGGCAAGGTGCGGGTGGATCTCACCCAGATCACCCCCCCCTACAGCGGCAACTTCAAGATCTCCGGGCTGCAACTCCAGGAGCTGCTGGCCAACTTCGTCAGCCCCCAGGCCAATATCCTGGCCGGCGCCATCAGCGCCGATCTCAACTATTCCGGGGCCGGGCTTGCCGGCGACGTCCTCAAGAAGAACCTCAACCTTGAAGCCACCTACGCCATGCGCGGGGCGCAACTCGCCGAGACCCCGATCAGCAACATCCTCGCCACGGTGCTGCGCCTTGAAGCCCTGCGCACCTTGAAGTTTGACGACATCGACGGCAATCTCCATCTGAAAAACGGCCAGCTCGGCCTGCATTCCCAGTTCGCGGCCGTCGGCATCCGGGCGCTGACCGACGGCACCGTGGGCATCGTTGACGGGAGCCTGAACCTGCCGCTCAAACTCGAATTTTCAGGCTTGCTGGCCGACCATCTGCGGCAGAAGGCCTCGTTCCTCAAATATCTTTCCGACAAGGAGGGCGTCACCGCTCTCAACCTGCGGCTCGGCGGCACCACCGCCGCTCCCAAGGCGACCCTGGACAAGGCGGCGGTCGAGCAGCAAATCAAGAAGCAGGTGGAGGAAAAGATCAAGGAAAAGGCGCTGGAAGAGATCGGCAAACGGCTGGGCGCAACCCCGACCAAGAATTCCGAGCAAAACGGCAAGCCGGCCGCGCCCGAGCCGGTCCAGCAAATCATCAAGGGCCTTTTCGGGAAATAAGCGATGAACGCCGATTCCGCCCAGGGGCGGCCATCCTGCCGCTCCTGGTTGTGGCAAAAACCCGCCGGCGCCGACACAACGGCGAAGAACCGGCTGCGGACCTTCTGCCGCATCATCGCCATCTTCCTCCGAGAATTCGACCGGGACGCCATCCCCCTGCGGGCCAGCGCGCTGACCTTCACCATCATCCTTTCCATGGTGCCGGTGCTGGCGCTCTCCACCGCGGTGCTGAAGGGACTGGGAGCCGGCAACCAGATGCGGACCGCCGCCTACCATTTCATCGACACCCTCGACCCCCCCGAAACAGCGCCTGCGCCGCCGCCGGTAGCCGGCCGCAGCGCGCCCAAAACGTTGAGCAGCCATCTCAAAAAGGCGGTGGACACCGTCTTCAACTATGTCGACAAAACCAACTTCGCCACCATCGGCATGTTCGGTATCGCCGGGCTCTTCTTCACCGTCATCTCGGTGCTCAGCACCATCGAACAGGCGATGAACGTCGTCTGGCAGGCGGACAGCGGCCGCCCGCTGGGCCGCAAGGTCATGGACTACCTGGCCCTGATGCTGCTCCTGCCGTTGGCCGTCAATATCGGCGTGGCGACGATGGCCGCCCTGCACAGTGAAACCACCCTGGACATCCTCCGGCACATCTTCCCCATGGAGTGGGCCGGACCGCTGCTGGTGCAGGTGCTGAGCTTCGCCTTTCTGGTGATGACCCTGCTCATCCCCTACCGCTTTCTGCCCAACACCAGGGTTCCGCTCTACCCGGCGCTGGTGGGCGCCCTGATCGGTTCGGTGGGCTGGCTGCTCATCCAGTCGCTCTACATCAACCTGCAGATCGGGGTCGCCAGATACAACGCCATCTACGGCTCCTTCGCCACCCTGCCGCTCTTCTTCCTCTGGATCTATATCGGCTGGATGGTCTTTCTCTCGGGGGCGGAGGTCGCCTTCGCGGTCCACGTCCGCCATCGCTATCTGCCCGGCCGGCACCACACCCGCCTTGCCCCGGCCACGGAACTGGCCCTGGCCTACGACCTGCTCACCCTGCTGTACGAGGATTTCCGGGCCAGAAAGGTGTCGGACCTGGACAGCCTCTGCCGACGCCTGGACTACCCGGATCAGCCCATCTTCAACGTCATCCGCAAGCTGCTGGACACCGGCCTGATCCGGCAGGCGGACGGCGGCGAGAGCGCCTACCTGCCCGCCACCCCGGCGGAACTGCTGTCGACAAGGGAGGTGCTGGACGTGGTGCTCGGCCCGGAGAGGCCGGCGACCAGGGGGGGAGAGATCACCGACAAGGCGTTGACCGGGGCCCGCACGGCCCTGGGCGAACAGGCCATGGACAGCCTCGACGGCTAAACCAGCGCCACCCGCGTCACCCGTCCGCCGCCAACGCCTGCCGCTCCTCGTCAAAATCGGCAAACCGGATGGCGGTTTCCCGGAAGCTTGCATTGATCTCCAGAAAGGCGTCCACCAGCACGGGGTCAAAATGGCTGCCGCGCCCCTCGCTGATGATGCCCACCGCCTTGGCGTGGGGGAAGGGGGGCTTGTAGACCCGTTTCGAGATCAGGGCGTCGTAGACGTCGGCGATGGCCATCAACCGGCCCGGCAAGGGGATTTCCTCTCCCGCCAACCCCTGCGGATAGCCGCTGCCGTCCCATTTTTCGTGATGGGTGTACGCGATCTCCATGGCATAGCCGAGAAAGGAGTTCTCCCCCAGCTCCCGCACCCCGGCGGCCAGCGCGTCGCGGCCGTAGGTGGTGTGTTTCTTGATCTCCTCGAACTCCTCGTCGGTGAGCTTGCCGGGTTTCAACAAAATGGCGTCCGGCACCCCCACCTTGCCCACATCGTGGAGGGGGGCCGACTTGTAGAGCAGTTCGATGGCATACGCGTCCAACTCGGCGCCAAATCGCGGCTGCTCGCCGAGCTTTTCCGCCAACAGCCGCACATAGGACTGGGTGCGGCGGATATGGCCGCCGGTTTCCGGATCGCGGGCCTCGGCCAGGCTCGCCAGGGTAAAGATGGTGACATCGCGGGTCAGGGCGAGTTCCCTGGTCCGTTCCGCCACCATCTCCTCAAGGCGGTCGCGATGACGCTTGAGTTCGAGGTGATTGGCCACCCGCGCCTTGACCAGATCGGGCTGAAAGGGCTTGGTGATGTAATCCAGCGCGCCCAGCGCCAGCCCCTTGGATTCCTCCTCGTAGCCGCCAAGGGCGGTGATGAAGAGAACCGGGATGCCGGCGGTGTCGGGGTCCGCCTTCAGTTGCCGGCACACCTCGTAACCGTCCATCCTCGGCATCATCACATCAAGGAGAACCATATCGGGCCGGGGCTCCATCCGGGCCAGGGCCAGGGCCTTCACGCCCTCCCTGGCGGCGACCACCGCATACTCGTCCCCCAGCGCCCCCATCAAGACATCGATGTTCTCAGCCACATCATCGGCAATGAGAATCTTCGGCTTCGCCATCACCATCTCTCCCCTAAGATTATCGCTTACCGGCGGCAAACGCTCTTTTCCGCGCGCCGCGCCGGCATCACGCCCTGCCGACCTCAAGCCCCAGCGTGGCCGCGATCCGACCGGTCACCCTCTCCGCGGCATCGGTATCAAACTCCGCCATGGCCTGCGTCAACTCCTCCCCCTCGCGCGACAACGGGGTTTTTGTCAACAGCAGCCGGAGTTTTTCGCAGCAGTGCCGCGCCTCGCCGAAATCGCTGTACAACAGGGTCGCAAATTCTGCCAGCAGCAACGCCACCGCCTCGCGATCCACCGCTTCCCCACCGCTCGCCGCCTCTCCCGCCGGCGGCGGCAGCACGCTGATCCCGTTGGCCACCTCGGCGAGCCGTTCGGAAAACCGCGCCGCCAAGTCACCCACATCCCCCTCGCCGGCGGCAAGCCGATCTTCCAGGGCCTTTGCCGCCGCAGACAGCGCTTCCGCACCCAGATTGCCGGCCGCCCCCCTGATGGAATGAACCGCCTTCAGCGCCGCCTCCCGCCGTCCCGCCGCCAATGCCCCGTTGATCCGGGCCGCGGCCTCGCGGTTGCCGTCGCCGAACTGCCGCAACAGCCGGTGATAGAGGGCGCGATTGCCGCCGACCCGTTGCAGCCCCTGCGCCAGATCAACGCCGGGCAGCGAGGACGGCAGTTCCGGTGCGTCGCCGCCGTCCCGCGCCCTGCCGACCGGCACAGCCTGCCCTTCGCGGGGCGCAATCCAGCGGCCCAGCAGCCGATGCAGTTCCGCCACCTCAATGGGCTTGGCCAGATGATCGTTCATGCCGGCCTCAAGACAGCGCTCCCGATCGCCCCGCATGGCGTGGGCGGTCATCGCCGCCACCGGCAGCCCTTGCCATTCCGGACGTTGCCGAATCAGCCGGGTCGCCTCGTAACCGTCCATCTGCGGCATCTGCAGATCCATCAACACCAGATCAAAACGCTCGCGCTCCAGCGCCGCCAGCGCCTCAACGCCGTTCCCGGCGGTGGTGACCGTCAACCCGACCTCGCCCAGCAGCTCCATCCCGATCTCCCGGTTGATCTCGTTGTCGTCCACCAGCAGCACACGACCGCCGGCGACATGGGCCAGGGCAGCCGCCGGAACCTCCACGGGCGGGGCGACTGCCTCCGCTTCGGCGGCCACCGCAAGCGAAAGCTCAAAGCCGAAAACGCTGCCGTGGCCGGGGCTGCTCGCCACCGTCAACTCTCCGCCCATCAACTCCACCAGTTGTCGGGTGATGGCAAGACCCAGGCCGGTGCCGCCAAACCTGCGGGTGGTGGAACTGTCCGCCTGCTCAAAGGGCACGAACAGCCGCGCCTGCTGTTCCGGGATGATGCCGATGCCGGTGTCGCTGATCTTGAAGGCCAGCCGCGCCCGGCCGGTGAGCCCTCCCTCCGACGCAACCGCCAGCGACACCTCGCCCTGCTCGGTAAACTTGACCGCGTTACTGAGCAGATTGAGCAACACCTGATTGAGGCGCAGCCGGTCGCCCACCAGCCGGTCCGGAATCTCCCGAGCGATCTCCAGCCGCAGGCCGATCCCCTTCTCCTCCGCGAGGCCCCGCAGCAGATCAACAACATCCTCCAACAGCTTCCGGACAGGGAAGGGCGCCTCTTCCACGACCAGCTTGCCCGCCTCGATCTTGGAAAAATCGAGGATATCGTTGATGATGCCGAGAAGGTTCTCGCCGGCCCGCACCACCTTGGCGACGAACTGACGCTGACGGTGATCGAGGTCGGTGGCGAGCACCAGCCGACTCAGGTTGATCACCGCGTTCATCGGCGTCCGGATCTCATGACTCATGTTGGCAAGAAACCTGCTCTTGGCGATATTCGCGGCCTCGGCCGCCTGCCGCGCCGCCAGCAACTCCTGCTCCGCCTGCTTGCGGGCGGTGATATCCATGATCACCCCCACCAGGACCAACGGCGACTCCTCCTCGTCACGAATGACCTTGCCCAACTGCTGCACCACCCGCTCGGAACCATCCTCCCGCACCACCCGATGCTCGAATGCATATTCAGCGCGCGGGTTTCGCAGGGCATGCTCCAAGCCCGCCTCCATCAATTCGAGGTCTTCGGGATGAATGGCTGCCAGAAACCGCTGATAGTCCGGCACCGCGCCCTGCGGGTCCCAACCGAGTATCCGGTAGCACTCGGCCGACCATTTTTGGGTATTGTCGACGAGATTCCACTCCCAGTTGCCCAGATGGGCGATCTCCTGGGCCTGCTCCAACCGTTCGTGGTTGGCAAACAACTCCCGGTTGACGGCGGCCAGCCGCCCGAGCAACCCGCTCTTCTCCCGGTGCGCTTTTTCAAGGGCCTGGATGCTCTGCCGGTTGTTGCGGTAAAAACCGATGGTGAACAAAAGAATGGCGGCCAAGGCCAGGAAAGCGCCGCCGATCATCAGATACAGGACAACCCGCCGGTGTCGCGCGCGTTCCGCCAGCAATGCCTGCAACTGTTCCTCAACCGCGAGGTAAAATCCATTGCTCAGGTCGATCACCCGGGTTCCTTCGGCAAACATCGCCCCCGGCGTCGGCAGATACAACCGATCAACGCCTGCCGTCTCATCCCTGGCCAGGTTTGCGGTCAAGGCGGTCGCCGCCGCCCTGGTTTCATCGAGCCGCGCCGGCAACTCCCCCACCAGCCCCGGCGCCGACTCCACCACCAGGGAGCAGCTCCGCTCCAGATCATACAACCGCTCGCCGACGCCGGCCCGCTGATAATCCAGCCACTGCCGGTCGCTCTTCTCGATGGTTTCCTTGGCGATCAGCCCCGAGGCGACCCCCCGCACCCGGCCGATAGCCTCGGTAAGGGCGGGCAGCTGGTTGATCAGGACGTCGATCCGCGAATAACTGACAAGTTCCGGATCGAGGGCCAGGTTGGAGTAGTTGGCCACCCAGTGCATGATCTCCTGGAGGGTGGCGATGCGCCGGCTGTACCAGTCAAAACGCTCCATCGGAGAAAGGTCGGCAAAGGGTTGTCCGGAACGGCCCACGAGGTCGCCGATCACCTCCCGCACCATGCTCCGGACCCGAAAGTGTTCGCTGTGCACATCGGCGGCGCGCTCGGCGAGTTCGCGGGCAAGCAGGGTCTCAAGCTGGGCCGCCTCCCCGATTCGCGACTCATTGCCGTGTCCGAAATCCTGCACCGTGATCTGGTCCAGGCCGCGGATCTGCTGGAGCAACAGCACCGCATCGTAAAAACCGCCAATATCCTGGAGACCGTTGAGCTCCCGCTCGGTAAAGGCCAGATCCGCACGAATCCTGTCGACCATGAAGGAAAAGACGCAAAGCAGCAGCAAGGCGGGGATCAGGGTCGCCGCCAGATACCTGCGCAACGGCACCGCGATGCCGGCCCCGGCCGCCCAAGTGTTTTCCTCCGACCGGTCATCTCTCCGCCTGGCTGGAAGCTGCATACGTCCTCCTCAGGAACAAAAACATCACCTTTACTGCGGCGTGGCGGCGAGTGCCTCCGCAATTCTTCGCAGCACCATTGCCGCGCTGTCGGTATCGTATTCCGCCATCGCCGCCGCCAGCCGTTTCCATTCCGGCCAGAGCGGGGTGTCGAGCAGCAGCGCCCGCAGCTCGGCAAGACATTCGTACGCCGCGCCCAAATCACTCTCCAGCAACGGCTCCAGCCGCCGCAGGGCATCGCCCGCCGCCTGCCGATTCACCGGCCGTGATTCTCCGTCGGCGCCGTTTTCGGCCGCGCCTGCGGGCTGCGCCGGCAAGTCTTGCAAGCCGTCAAGAACCTCCGCGAGCAGTCCACGGAAACGGGTCAGGGCTTCGCCGGGCGCCGCTTTCTCCTGCAGCAGCCGCTCAAGTTCGCCGGCCGCCTGAAACAAGGCTTGAGCGCCGAGGTTGCCCGCCACCCCCTTCACCGCATGCACCGCCGCCTGCGCCCGCTCCCACTCGTGCGCGTCCAGCAGGGCGCTGATCTCGGCGAACGCCTCGCGGTTCGCCATGGCGAAACGGCCGAGAAGCCGCAGATAGAGTTCCTGCCTGCCGCCCACCCGCTTGAGCCCTGCCGCCACATCGATGCCGGGGAGGGCATCCGGCACCAGGGCGCCCGTCTCGAGCCGTCGGGGAACGGCGGGCGCCCCCCCCGCCCCCCCCCGCCGCCCGCCGCNNCGGTCGCCGCTCATGGCGTGGGCGGTCATCGCCACGATGGGCAGGTTCCGCCACCGCGCATCCCCACGAATCCGCCGGGTTGCCTCGTAGCCGTCCATCTCCGGCATCTGCAGATCCATCAGCACCAGGTCAAACGACTCCTCATCCAGAATCGCCAGCGCCTCAAGACCGTTGCCGGCCACCCGCACCCTGAGCCCGATATCGCCAAGAATATCCATGGCGATCTCCTGATTGATCTCGTTATCCTCCACCAGCAACACCTTTGCCCCGGATCGTTTCAGAAGCTCGCCGGATAACTCCGGGCGGCTGCCATGGGCAACATGATGCGGCTGCGCCGCCCCCTCGCCGACCAGAAAATCAACCAGTTCGGAGGGGTTGACCGGTTTGTCCATCACGTATTCGAAACCGGCCGCCGCGGCTTTTATGCGCAAAGCCTCGGAACCATGCGCCGTCACCAGCACCAACCTGGGAACCGATCGCGGATGCGGGCGGTCACGCAGCAGCGAGGCGAGCTCCAAACCATCCATTTCCGGCATCTGCCAGTCGGTGAACACCAGGTCAAAGGGGGCATTGCCGGCCGCTGCCGTCTCCAGGGCCAACAACGCCTCCCGACCGTTGGCCGCCGTTTGCACCTCAACCCCGAAGGCGGTCAACATGGAGCGGAAGATCTCCCGGGCGGCGGGATTATCCTCAACCACCAGGGCCCGTTTAACCTTGATGTCGTGGCCGACGGCATACCCCTCCCCCGTCATGCCGGCGGCCGCCAGCTCAAAGTCGAGGGCAAAGGCAAACTCGCTGCCCTTGCCCGCCTCGCTGCGCACCGCCAGATCGCCGCCCATCAGCCGCACCAGCTTGCGGGTGATGGCAAGGCCAAGGCCGGTGCCGCCGAACCGGCGGGAGATGGAGGCATCCGCCTGCTGAAACGGGATGAACAGCATGGCCTGCTGCTCCGGGGTCATGCCGATGCCGGTGTCCCGCACGGAAAACCCCAGCCGCACCCGCCCGCCTTCCCGGCCGATCATGTTGACCGCCAGCACCACCTCGCCCTGTTCGGTAAACTTGACGGCGTTGCCGGTCAGATTGTTGAGCACCTGCCGCAACCGCATGGAATCGCCGATCAGCTCGCAGGGAACGTCCGGGGCAAGATCGATCAGAAATTCAATCCCCTTGCCGGCAAGCCCCGAAGCGATCACCCCGGACACGTCGGTCAGCAGCTCGGTGAGCGCAAACGGGGTGGGCTCGATGGTCATCTTGCCCGCCTCGATCTTCGAAAAATCAAGGATATCGTTGATGATGTGCAGAAGCTGCCGCCCGCTCCGCAGCACCTTCTCCATGTAATCGCGCTGCCGCCCGACAAGATCGGTCTGCAGCACCAGCCGGGTCAGGTTGATCACCGCGTTCATCGGCGTCCTGATCTCATGACTCATGTTGGCAAGAAACTCCGATTTGAGCCGGGCCGCCGCCTCCGCCTGCTCCTTGGCCTCGCGCAGTTTCTGCTCGATCTCCTTACGGACCGAGATATTCTTGAAATACCCGAAATGACAGAGCCTGCCCTTGTAGGTGGTGAGGTTCAGGGAGACCTCCACCGGCACCAGTTCGCCGCCCTTGACCCGATGCATGGTTTCAATCACCAGACCGGGATGCGCCCGCATCTGCGCCAGATGGGCGTCCAGATCGTCGATGGCGAAGTTGGGATCCCAGTCCGGTATCCGCCAGGAGAGGATCTCTTCCCGCGGCGCGCCGTAGTGACGGACCGCCGCCTCGTTGACATAGGCCATCCGGAACCCGTCCTCGATATCGATGAGGAAGACCGGATCGGCGGTTTTCTCGATCATCAGCCGGTAGAGCTCCAGATCCTCCCTGGCCTTTTCCTGCTCGGTGATGTCGAGCACAATCCCCAGCATCCGCACCGGCCTGCCGCTCTCGTCGCGGACAACCAGGCCGCGCTGCTGGACAATGCGCTCCGAGCCATCCTCCCGCAGCAACCGATGCTCGACCGCATATTTTGCCTTGGGAGTCCGCACCGCATTGTCCAGCGCCTCCTGCACCAGTTCGCGATCTTCCGGATGGACGACAGCCAGAAAACCATCGTAATCGGCGGCAATACCCTGCGGCTCCCAGCCGAAGATCCGATAGATCTCATCGGACCAGGTCATGGTGTTGGTTGCCATATCGCACTCCCAGTTGCCGAGATGGGCGATCTCCTGCGCCTGTTTCAGACTTTCTTCGCTGGCGCGCAGCTTGGCCGTTTTCACCTGCACCAGCTCTTCGAGATGGCGCCGATGCTGTTCGAGTTCCTCGGCCAGCGCCTTGCGTTCGGTGATATCCTCGCTGATGAGCAGATAGTGCGAAACGCGGCCGTCCGCTTGCCGAACCGGCGACACCAGCGCCAGGTCGATGTACTCGCGGCCCTCCCGATCCTGATTGATCAACTCGCCGCGCCAGGTCCGGCCGGCGGTGAGAACGCTCCACATCTCGTCGTAGGTTGCGGTGGGGGTCTTGCCGGAATAGAGGATGCGCGGGCTCTTGCCGATGGCCTCCCCGGCCGGGTAGCCGGTGGCCGCAACAAAGGCCGCGTTGACATATTCGATCTTGCCGTCCAGATCGATGATGACGATGCTGCTCGGGCTCTGCTCCACGGCCAGGGAGAGTTTCCGCAACTCCTCCTCGGCCTGACACCGCGCCTGGATCGCCTTGCGGAAGGCGAGCACCGCCGCCGCCATCTCCCGCAACTCGCAAAAACCTGCCTGTTGCATCCGTTCCATGCCCGGCAGGGCGGGCGGCATCCCGGTCTGGTTGGCCATCAGACGCAAGGCGTCGGCAACCGCGGTCAACCGCCGGCTCATGAAACGCCCCGACCCCAGCGCCAGCAGCAGCATCACCAGCACCCCAACCCCGCTCACCGCCATCACCCATCGGAAGACCTTCTCGTAGGCCGCAAACCCTTCGTCGTCGTGCCGGATGGTCGCCTCGGCAATGCGGGCGACAACGGCATGCCGCCGCTTGACAAAATCAACGAAATTCGCCTGGGCCTTGTCGATATAGCCGGCGGCAGTGGCGGGATCGATGGCGGCGATATCGGTGGCCATCACCATGAAGTTGCGATAGCCGGCAAAATCCTCGACCATGATCCGGGCATCCTCGCCGCCCGCCTCCACCACATGCGGGGCCTTGGCCAGGGCGGTGGTCCGCTCGTCCAGCTCGGCCAAGCTGTCGACGATCTCGGAGTGAATGCGGTAGATCGCCTCCTCGTCAAGCTCGCCGGCCGCGGCGCCCTTGAGGCTGCGGGCCGAGAGCTGGTGCATTTTCGCCATCTGCTCGCCCAGTTGGGCGGCCTCCAGGACGATCTGCAGATCCGCCCGCGTCTCGGCATGCCGCTGCCGGTTCTCCCAACGCAGTGAGTTGAGTGACCAGAGGGTGACCATGGTGCCCACGAACGCGGCAAGCAACACCGGCAGAAGAAAGAGCAGCAGAAAGGTCCGGCGCATTCGCGGTTTGGTGGCGGAGCAATGCGGGGCGGGCTCAGCGGGGGATATGTACTTCATGACTTCTTCACCGAATCCGGCCACTGATCGGGGATAATCGTGGCGACATGGTAATGGTTCAGCCGTGCGCGCTGGCCGGCTAGAGGAGCACCGTCCGGTTGCGCCCCTCGCTCTTTGCCTGATAGAGAGCGGTATCGGCCCGCTTGAGCAGGGTTTCCCGGCTGTCGCCTAAGGCTGAAACCGCAACGCCAACACTGATGGTCACCCGCACGGAAACCGATCCCTCCCGGATCTCCAACTCTTCGATGGCCTTTCGGATGCGTTCGGCCAGGGCAAGCAGGTCGCTGTTTGAGCCGCCGCTCGCCACCACGGCAAATTCCTCGCCGCCGTATCGGCCGGCGACATCATACTCACGAAGCATCCCCTGTAGGGATTGGGCGACCCGCTGCAACACCAGATCGCCAAAGGGATGGCCACAGGTGTCGTTGATATTCTTGAAATGATCGAGGTCGATCATCAAAAAGCCCAGAACGCTGCCGCCCCGCCGGGTTCGCTCAAACTCCTCACGGAAACGGGTCATCAGGAAGCGGCGATTGCGCAGCCCGGTCAATTCATCGGTAACCGATTTCTCTTCGGCCCGATGCCGCTCCTGGATCGCGGTGCGAAAGGCGAGTACCGCCGCCGCCATCTCCTTGAACTCACCAAAACCGGTGTTTCGCATCCTTTCCATGTCGGGCAGCGGCGGCGGCTTCCCGGACAGCCCGGACAGCAACCGCAGGGCGTCGGCAATGGCGGTCAGGCGCAGGCTCAAAAACCGGCCCGAAGCCACCGCCAGCGCCAGCATCAACACGCCGACCACGCCGCTGATCGCCAGCACCAGCACAATCGTCTTGGCGATGACCACGGCCCCTTTGTCGACATGCGCCAGGGCGACATCGGAAATCATGGCGGTAATGGCCTGCCGCCGTTTGACAAAATCAACAAAATACCCATGCGCCTTGCCGATATAGCCTGCCGCCGTGGCCGGATCGATGGCGGCGATGTCGGTGGCCATCACCACGAAATTGCGATAGTTGTCAAAATCCTCCACCAACAGGCGCGCGCTGTCCGCACCGATCTCCAGCACATGCTGCTGCCTGCTCAAGAGCCGCGTCCGTTTCCCCAGGGCAGCGAGAATCTCGACGATCTCGGTATGCCGGCCGTAAAGCGCCGCTTCGTCAAGCTCCCCGGCTGCCGCCGCTTTCAGGCTCTGCGCCACCAACTGGTGGACAACCGCCATCTCCTCGCCCAGTTGCGCGGAGTCGATCAAGACTTGCAAATCCTGACGCTCATGCTGGTGGCGGTTGCGATTTTCCGCCCGCAGGGAATAGAGCGACCAGGTGGCAACAAGACCGCCGAGCATGGAAACCAGCACCATCGGCAGGAGGATAAGCAACAGAAAACTCCGGCGCGCCCTTGGGCGCGAAGCGGAGTTGTTCCCACCGGGGGGGCGCGCGCCGGTCATAAATTACGGCACCAGTTCCGCCCACTGCTCCGGAAAGATGGTGGCGACATACTCAAAGCCCTTGTCACCAAGGGGCTTGAAGACGACAACCACCGCCTCCGGCTTGGGGAAATAGCCGATCACGTCCATCAGGTTGGGGGCATGGGCGACGATCACCCGGTTGGCGCCGGCGGCAACCGGCGTCGACAGCAAGCGGCGGGGATTGGCGATCCGGGGCACCTTTTCGGCCGCGGTCAGGTTGGAGGTGTACATCAGATATTGATCGACCTGGTATCTGCCGAAAGCCGCCTCGGCGGTTTCCTTGGTCCGGCACATGGGGCTCGCATGCACCTCGCCCACCGGAATCCCGGCCTTTTTGATCGCCGCCCCCACCCGTGCCGCCAACTGCCGGCCCGCCTCGGTGAGCGGCCGCTGGGTGGAGCAGTCATTCAGGTCAACCGTGGGCACCCGGTCGGGCTTGGTGGTATCGGTGGGCCCATGCCGCATATACAGGACAAAGCCGCCCGCCTGAAGCTGCGGAATAATTGCCGCGACGGCCTGTTTCACCTCAAAATGCTTCTCTTCGGCGGTCGCCGCGCTGCTCGCGCACAACATCAACGCCAGCGCCCACGCCATCCACCCCAACCATCTGCTCCGCATCACTCTTCGCCTCCTTCAGATCATCTTTACCGTGGCGCATGCCAAAGCCATCCGCCAGCACTCGCATAAACCCACTCCTAGGGCAATATAAACATAAACAACATTTTCTCCACAAAAACTAAACCCGCCCGCAAAGATTCAGCCAGCTGCGCTCTCTGCGCAAACAATCCATGACCGGCCGCAGGCTCAAGCGTCCTGTGCCCCAAAATCCCGCAATGCCGCCAGCACCGACTCGATGTCCGCCTCGGTATGGCAGGCGTTGACCTGGAAACGGATCTCCTCCTCGCCACGGGGGACCACCGGAAATGTGATGCCGGTGACGAGGATCTTTCGAGAGAAAAGAAAAGCCACCAGTTGCGCGGCGCGAGCGGTGTCGCGGACCAGCAGCGGCACGATGGGATGCGGGCCGGGCAGGAACTCCCGGCCGAGGGCGGCAAGGCCGTTTTCCAGCCGAACGGTCATCGCCCGCAGATGCGCAAGCAGCCGCCAGCCCTCGCCGCTGTCGACGATATCGACGGCGCAGAGGGCGGCGGCCGCCTCGGCCGGGGTGATGGGATTGGAGTAGATATAGAGGGGGGCTGTTTCCCGCAGGTAGCGGATCAGCGTTTCGCCGGCCGCCAGATAGCCGCCGTTGACCCCGAACGCCTTGCCCAGGGTGCCGATCAGGATATCGGCGGCGGCGCCGCAATGCTCCTCGGTTCCCCGCCCGCTCTCCCCGAACACGCCCACCCCGTGCGAGTCGTCGACCACGGTGATGATCCCCTGCCCGAAGCGCGCTTCGTATTGCCGGCACAGCGCGGTGATCCGGTCGAGCGGCGCGTGGTCGCCCCGCATGCTGAAGATGCCGTCGGTCACCACCAGCACCCGCTGCACCTGCCCGACCAGTTCCCGCAACCGGGCCTCCAGGTCCGCCATCTCGTTGTGGCGGTAAACCGCCTTGACCTTGGGCCGGGCCAGACGGATGGCGTTGATNNTTGATGATGCAGTTGTGATTGAGGCTGTCGCTGACCACCGCCGTCTCGGCGTCGATCAACTGCGGCAGAACGGCCAGCACCGCGGCATAGGCGGAGCTGAAGAGCATCGCCGCCGCGCGGCCGTGGAACCGGGCCAGCCTCGCCTCAAGCTCCACATGCGGGGCATGGGTGCCGCTGATGAAACGCACCGCCCCCGGCCCCGCCCCGAAGGCGCGGGC
>DHYT01000175.1:268-8691 GCA_002415465.1 Desulfobulbaceae bacterium UBA5123 | reverse complement strand
CGGCCAGCAGGAAACCTACCTGAACATCTGCGGCGTCGACGCCCTCATCGATGCGTGTCGCCGCTGTTTTGCAAGCCTTTTCACCAACCGCGCCATTTCTTACCGGCACGACAAGGGTTTCGGCCAGTTCGACGTCTATCTCTCCATCGTCGTCCAGAAGATGGTTCGTTCCGATTCGTCCTGTTCGGGCGTTCTCTTCTCCATCGACACCGAGAGCGGCTTTGAAGATGCGGTCTTCATCACCGGCGCCTGGGGTCTCGGCGAGAACGTTGTCCAGGGCGCGGTCAACCCCGACGAGTACTACGTGTTCAAGCCCACCCTGAAGGCGGGCAAGCGGCCCGTGGTCAGCAAGCGGGTGGGCAGCAAAGAGATCAAGATGATCTACGACAACGACCCCAACACCGAGGAGCCGGTCAAGAACATCGCCACCACCCAGGAAGAGCGCTGCAAGTATGTCGTCAGCGACGACGAGATTCTGCAGCTCGCCAAGTGGGCCTGCATCATCGAGGATCACTACAAGAAGGGCATGGATATCGAGTGGGCCAAGGACGGCGACGGCGTCAAGGTCGGCACCGGCAAGCTCTTCATCGTTCAGGCCCGTCCCGAGACCGTTCATTCCCAGAGCAACAAGGGGGTGATGGAGACCTACAAGCTCAAGGAGAAGGGCAAGGTTCTGGTGGAAGGCCTGGCCGTTGGCGCCAAGATCGGTCAGGGCGAGGCCAACGTCATCAATGACGTCGTCGATATTCACGACTTCAAAAAGGGACAGGTTCTGGTCACCGACATGACCGACCCCGACTGGGAGCCGATCATGAAGATCGCCTCCGCCATCGTCACCAACCGTGGCGGCCGTACCTGTCACGCCGCGATCATCTCCCGTGAGCTTGGCATCCCGTGCGTCATCGGCACCGGCACCGGCTCCAAGGACATCAAGAGCGGTCAGAACGTCACCGTTTCCTCGGCCGAGGGCGAGACCGGGTTTGTTTACGAGGGGCTGCTCAAGTTCGAGGTCGAAAAGCTTGACTTGGGCGATCTGCCCAAGACCAAGACCAAGATCATGATGAACCTGGCCATTCCCGAGAAGGCCTTCACCGAGTGCCAGATCCCCAACGACGGCGTGGGCCTTGCCCGTGAGGAGTTTGTCATCAACTCCCACATCGGCATTCATCCCCTGGCCCTGTTCAACTATGAGGAGTTGAAGAAATCCTCCGACCCGGCCAAGCAGGCGGTGGTCAAGGTTATCGACGAGCGGACCGGCGCCTACCCCGACAAGAAGCAGTTTTTCATCGACAAGGTTGCCGAGGGTGTCGGCCGCATCGCCGCCGGCTTCTATCCCAAGGATGTCATCGTCCGCCTTTCCGATTTCAAATCCAACGAGTACGCCAACCTGGTCGGCGGCAGTTTTTACGAGCCCCATGAGGAAAATCCGATGATCGGCTGGCGCGGCGCCTCCCGTTACTACGATCCCAAGTACCGGCCGGCGTTCGAGCTGGAGTGCAAGGGCCTGCTCAAGGCGCGTAATGACATGGGCCTCAACAACATCAAATTGATGGTACCCTTCTGCCGCACCCCGGAAGAGGGCAAGAAGGTTATCGAGGTCATGCGTGAATGCGGTCTGGTGCAGGGCGAGAACGGCCTGGAGCTCTACGTGATGTGCGAGATTCCCAGCAACGTCATCTGCGCGGATGCCTTCGCCGATATCTTCGACGGCTTCTCCATCGGCTCCAACGATCTTACCCAGCTGGCCTACGGCCTTGACCGTGACTCCGGCCTCATCGCCGGTATCGCCGACGAACGTCACGACGCGGTCAAGAACCTGATCAAGATGGTGATCGCCACCGCCAAGCGGCGCGGCAAGAAGATCGGCATTTGCGGGCAGGGACCGTCCGACTTCCCGGATTTCGCAACCTTCCTGGTGGAGTGCGGCATCGACTCCATGAGCTTGATCCCCGATACCGCGGTCAAGACCCGGATGGCGGTTGCCGCCAAGGAAAAGGAGATGGGCATCAACCCCTGATAAACAACGGGCCTCGCCCGAAATACTCTGCATAAAAAAAGCGGCGCGCGACTTTAGTCACGCGCCGCTTTTTTTGTTTTGCCGGCCGTTTTGAGCGCGGGTTCGGACGATCGTGCGGGGCGGCTTTTAAAAACCCTCCACCGCCCTGGTGATCTTGAAATAGTTTGCAAACAACTCGCTCTTCGCGCTCACGAAGTTGTACTGGGCGCGGGAGAGACTGGTGATCGCATCCAGCAGGTCGGATTCCTTTTCGAGTCCCTCCCGGTAGGAGAGGCGGGTGATGCGGAGGTTTTCCTCCGCCAGCTCGATACTGCTCTGCGCGACCCCGATATTCTCGGCGCTGACCCCATAATCCAGAAACAGATTCTGCAGTTGCGCCTTGAGGTCGCTCTCCAGCTCGGCCAGATCGCAGCGGAGGGAATCCTCAAGCCGCTTGGCCTTGCCCACCCGGTGATACTTGCCGAAGCCGTCGAAGAGGTTCATGGAGAGGGTGAGCTGGGTGCGCAGCTCTTCGTCGGCGGTGTTGCCCGAAAGATCGAAATCATCGGTGTATTTGCGGTAGCTGCCGGTAATGTCAAGCCGGGGCAGCATGGCGCCGTAGGCGGCCTTGATCCGGATATTGGCCGCCGCTGCCAGTTCCTGCAGCGCCCGCAATTCACTGCGGTTCTGCAGCATCCTTGCTTCAAAGTCGCTGCTCTCGCCGAGGCTCGGCAGTTGATCGAACTCGCTGAAGGTGAGTTGGCCGGCATCGACCTCGCCGTCTATCTCGCGCCTGAGCAACCGGATACTCTTGTCGAGTTCGGCCTGGGCCTTCTTCTCGGTAATGACCGCGTTGTCGAGGTCCACCTTGAAGCGGAGCAGCTCATTTTTTTTGATCAGGCCGACGTTGTAGCGGTTCTCGGCGTCGGCGTGGATCTTGCGCAGGGTGGCGCAGGAGTCCCTGGCGACCTGTAGGCTTGCCTTGCTGGTGTAGGCGGTGAGGTAGCGCAAGGCCACGTTGAGCTGGATATCCTGCCTGATCCCGGCAAGTTTCAAGGCGTCGGCGGTTCTTGAAAGTTGCGCGGATTGGATGTTGTATCGGTCCTGAAAGCCCGAGAAAAGGTTCCAGGTGATGGAGCCGACGGCAACGCTGTTCTCGCTGTCCTCAAAGGCGCTGCTTTCATCCAGGGCGTTGCCGGTGTAGGAGATGTCGAGGGATGGATAGAGGCGACTCTTGGCCAGGGATTCATCCTTCTTGCCGATGTCGAGGGCGGCCTCGTATTTCTTGACGAGGTTGCGGTTCTGCAATGCCTGTTGCTGCAGTTCCGCCAGGGTGGCGGCCTGGGCCCCGCCGGCGAGAAAAAGGAACAGGGCGATGGCGCAATTAATCGTTTTCATGGGTGCGGCTCCTCTCATAACCGATAAAAAAGGCAAGTAACGACGGGATGACATAGAGGGTGAACAGGGTCGACATGGCCAGGCCGCCCAGCAGGACGCTGCCCAGGCCGCGGTAAAGCTCGCTGCCGGAGCCGGTCGCCACCACCAGGGGCATCATGCCGAGCAGGCTGGTGATGGCGCTCATGAAGATCGGCCTGATCCGGGTCTGCACCGCGTCGGAGATGGCGGCAATGCCGACCATGCCGTTGTAGCGGACATTGTTCAGCGACTGGTGGACGATGAGGATGGCGTTGTTGACCACCGTGCCGATNNAAGCCGCCGGCCCCGGCCAGCGGCACGCTGAAGAGGATGATCACCGGGTAGAGGAAATTCTCGAACAGCGCCGCCATCAGGAGATAGGTGATGGCCAGGGCCAGGAGCAGGTTCCACTGCAGGGCGCGCTTGGTTTCCACCAGCTTGTCGGCGTTGCCGCCCACCTTGACCTGCACCCCGTCGAGCTTGCCCGCCTTCTGCAGGGAAGCGATGATGTCGCCTTCAATGATCTCCATGGCCGTTTGCAGCGGAAGGTCGGGCGGCGGCGTCACCTGCAGGGTGATGGTCCGGTTCCGTTCGAGATGGTTGATCTGCGCCATCCCCTGGCCATAGGCAAGGCTTGCCACATCCCCCACCCGGATCAGGTTGCCGTGGTTGTTGACGATGGTCCCGGCCAGGATGTCCTCCGGGGCCCGGTAGGCGACATCGCTGCCCTTGAGCAGCAGATCCACCTGCTTGACCCCCTCCGGCCGATACTCCTCGATCTTGCGGCCGTCCATCAGCACATCCACATAGACCCCCAGATCCTCCTCGTTGAGGCCGTTGGCCGCGAGTTTCTCCTTGTTGGGGATGATCTTCGCCTCCGGATAGCTGGATTCCACGGAGGGGATGGGGCGGATCTGCGCCGTCGGCATCTTGGCCGGGATCAGGCCGAACATCAGCGACTGCGCCACCCCGATGATCTTGTCGATCTCCTGGCCGGAGATGTTGACGTCAACCGTCCGCCCCTTGCCGATGCCGGACTCAAAGATGCCGGACTGGATGCTGACCCCGAAGATGCCGGGGATGGAGCGCATGATGCGGTTGAACAGGGGCATCATCTCCTTGGCGCGGGTGTCATGGGCGCAGATGCCGCCGAAGAGGTTGAAGCGGTCGGCGCCCACGTAGAACATCTGCTTGATCCGCGGGATGCCGTCCTTGCCGTCCGCCTCGAAATAGGGCTTTGCCTCGTTGTAGATGTAGTGGCCCATCTCCGTCATCTTATCCACCGAATAGCCCGGCGGCGGGATCAGGATGTTCAGGATCAGGTTGCGGTTGCCCTGGGGCAGGTATTCGGCGCTGGGGATGAGCCAGGCGGTGAGGCCCAGGGAAAGGGTGGTGAAGATGATCACCGTTGCCGCGCGGTTGAAGGTGTTCTTCAGGCAGAGGTCGGAGTAGCGCATCAGCCATGCCGAAAGCATCGGCCCGATCTTGCTCTGCTGGAGCTTGCCGGGTTCGCGCTGTTGCTTGCGCTTGTAAAACTGATAGATCATGCTCGGGATCACCGACACCGACACAAAGAGGCTCAGGATGATGGAAAAGGAGATGGCGATGGCGATATCGCGAAAGAGTTGCCCCGCCTCTTCCTGGATGAAGATAACCGGCAGGAAGACGGCCACGGTGGTGGCGGTGGAGGCGAGCACCGCCCCCCAGACCTCCTTGGCGCCATCGTAGGTGGCGGCAAGGGGGTCTTTGCCCATCTTGCGGTGGCGGTCGATGTTTTCGAGAACGACGATGGAGTTGTCCACCAGCATCCCCACCGCAAAGGAGATGCCGGCGAGGCTCACCACGTTCAGGTTGCGGCCCATGAGCCACAGGAAGATGAAGGTGCCGATGGCGGAGATGGGGATCGACAACGCCGTGGTCACCGTGGCGGTGACGCTGCGCAGGAAGAGGAGGAGGACGCCGATGGCCAGCAGGCCGCCGACAAAGACGTTGGTCTTTACCAGATTGATGGCGCGGTTGATGTAGGGGCGCTGATCGTAGACCATCTCGATGTAGAGGTTGTGTCTGGCCAGGATGCCCTTGTTGAGCCATTTGACCTGCGCCTCGATCTGGTCGCTCATCTCCAGCACGTTGGCCCCCTGTTCCTTGCGCACCCCGACCACGATCCCCTGCGTGCCGTTGTGGAGGATGGAGCCGTCCTCTTTCTTGTAGCCCTCGGTCACCTTCGCCACATCACGCAGGTAGACCCGCTTGACGCCGTCGTCAAAGATCACCACCCCCATGGCGTCGGCCGCGGTCTGGAACTGGCTGACGGTGCGGATGCGATAGTTTTTCTTGCCGATCCCCAGCACCCCGGCGGCGACGTTGCGGTTGGCATTCTTGATCGCGGCGGTGATCTGGCCGATGGTGATATTGTGGCGGGCCATCTCCTCGGCGTCGATGGTCACGTGCAGCTGGTTCTCGGTGCCGCCGAAGACCAGGAGCGAGCCGACCCCCTTGACCCGCTCCAGATGCTGGCGGACGTTGTCTTCAAAAAAGGTTCGGAAATGGTTGATCGGCTCCTTGTTCTCGGGGGTGGTCTTCAGGAACATCCAGACCACCGGCGAGCTTTGCGCGCCGGCCGCCTCGATCACCGGCTTGTTGACGTTCTCCGGGTAGTTGGCGACCTCGTTCATCTTGTTGGAGACCCGCAGCAGGGCGTTGTCGAGATCGGTGCCGATCTGGAAGGAGAGGGTGATTTCGCCGTAGCCGTTGAAGCAGGCGCTCTCCATCTTGGTGAGTCCCTGCAACCCCTTCAGCGATTTCTCCTGCTTCTCGATGATCTCCTTCTCGATCTCGTAGGGGGTGGCGCCGTTCCAGGCGGTGTTCACCGTGATCTGCGGCGTTTCGACGTCCGGGGTCAGCTGCACCGGCAATTTGTTCAGCCCCAGCAGCCCGAACATCACCACCAGGATGACGCTGACCGCCACCGTCACCGGTTTGTCGATGGAGTATTTGATGAGGTCCATTTATTTCTCTCCGGCGACGACCCACGGCTGGTCGGGTCGCAGGCGTTCGTTGCCCTCGACCACCACCACCATGCCGGGGGTGAAATAGGGGTTGTCCACCGCGATCCGGTCGCCGAGGTAGGTGACGATATGGACCGGCAGGATGGCGGCCTTGCCATCTTTCACCGAGTAGACGAAATCCTTGCCCTGGAAGTTGATCAGGGCGTCCCTGGGGATGATGCTGAGCCGCTGCTTGCCGCCGGTGGGGACAAAGGCGGTGGCCGACATGTTTTCCGCCACCTTGGTCATCGCGGGGATTCTGATCTTGAGGAAGATGTTCTTGGTTTTGGGGTCGGCGGTGGGGTCGACATCGTCGATGGTGCCCTGGATCGCCTTCTTGCCGGCATTGATCTCCACCGGGATCTTTTCACCGACCTTGATGTACTGCATGAGTGTTTCCGCCACCGGCACCCGCACGAAGAGATCCTTGCTTGAACCGATGCGGACGAGCATCTTCCCCTGTTGCACCCAGTCGCCGGTGTCGACCTCCTTGGCCAGGACAACCCCGTCGAAGGGGGCCGCGACCACGGATTTGCGTTTCTTGATCAGGAGCTTTTCAAGCTCGTCGGCGGCGGCCTGTTTCTCCTTGAGGGCATCCTCGTAGATGTAGCGGGCATCATCGTAATCACGTTCGCTGATCCCGGACTGGGCGTAGAGTTCCTGCAGCCGTTTATGGTTTTTCTCGGCATGGCGGGAGCGGAGTTCAATCTGTTCGAGTCTGGTCCGGCCGAGGGCGATGTCCCGGTCGAGAACCTCGGTGTCGACGATGACCATGGGGGCGCCGGCCTTGACCCGGTCCCCTTCCCGGACCGCGACGCTCTTGACCAGCCCCGCGACCTCGGAAGAGACGTGGCTTACCCGGTCGTAATAGATGAGGCCGATAAAGCCGTTGTTTGCCGATATCTCCTGCTGGGTGATCTTGCTCACCGTTACCCTGGCCGGCGGCGGTTCCTGAGCGGACGCGGCGGTGGCGGCGATAAGGAGGAGGCTCAAGACAACGTGAAGTATTCGCATGGTGCACCTCGTGTGAAGACTCTTGCCGGCGGCGGCGACCGACAGGGAATGATCTGGTTGACGTTCTATCGCCCCGGCCAAGGGGTCAGGGCGTCGCCTGCCGATGCCGGGGCCGGTTGCTGGTCGAGCTTTGCGTGCATCTCGAGCAGGTTGCGGGACATCTTGCCAAAGGCGTTGCGGATCACCTGCTGCTCTTCCGGCGTGATGTCGCGCAGAAAATTTGTTGCAAACGATTCGAGGATGCCGGTCACTTCCTCGGTGAGGGCCTTGCCCTTCCGGGTCAGGGAAACGAAAGAGGCGCGGCGGTCCCTGGGGTTGTGTTGTCTGGCAACCAGGGATTTCGACTCCAGGCGGTCGAGGATTCTGGTCAGATTGGCCGGGGTCTTGTTGGCCTGGTCGCCGAGTTGGCGCTGGGTGAGGCCCGCGTCCAGGGCGATGTTCTTGAGCAGAAGCAGCTGCTCAAGGGTAAGGTCGTAGGGTTTCAGCGCCTTTTCCGCGAAATTTTTCATCGCCTGGGCGGTGAAGTAAATCAGACGGCTGAGGGGGCTTTCAGCGAGATTGTCCATTGCGTGCCTCCATTTTTGTTGACTAGTTAACTATATATGGGTTGACTATCAAGGTGGCAATGATTTTTTTGGCGCGCGGCGAGAAATTGGCCAAGTCGAAAGCCCGCGGCCCGATAATTATCTTCGCGCCGCATTGACAGGAGCCGGCAAGGTATTACTGTGTAGAAGAAATTTTCAAGACGTCCTAATCAGATTCACATCTTCACCGGGAGGATTGTTCCATGCGTCGCTTGGTTCTATTGTTCGCTCTTTCGTTGCTTCTCCCCGCCCTTGGCGGTTGCGGCTACAACACCATCCAGCAGAACGACGAGGCGGTGATTTCCGCCTGGGGCGATGTGGAGGCATCGTACCAGCGGCGTAACGACCTCATCCCCAACCTGGTCG
>DHYT01000175.1:0-151 GCA_002415465.1 Desulfobulbaceae bacterium UBA5123 | reverse complement strand
CCCCGATCTGAAGGCGAATCAGAATTTCCGCGACCTCCAGCACCAGTTGGAGGGCACCGAGAATCGGATCAATGTCTCCCGCGTCCGGTATAACGAGGCGGTGCGGGTATTCAACACCTCCATCCGGACCTTCCCCAACAATCTGACCAAC
>DHYT01000199.1 GCA_002415465.1 Desulfobulbaceae bacterium UBA5123 | reverse complement strand
GGCAGCGACAAGGTGCGGGTGCTGCTGGCCCAGGCCCTGTTCGGCAACCCGGACATCCTCCTGCTCGACGAGCCCACCAACCAGCTTGACCTCAAAACCATCAACTGGCTGGAGGATTTCCTTTCCCGCTTCAACAACACCGTGATCATCGTCTCCCATGACCGCCACTTTCTGAACCAGGTCTGCACCCACATGGCGGATATCGACTTCGGCAAGATCCAGGTCTATGTCGGCAACTACGATTTCTGGTACGAGGCGAGCCAGCTGCAGTTCCGCCAGAAGGACGAGGAGCGGGAAAAGGTCAAGGCCAAGGCCGAGGAACTCAAGGAGTTTATCCGCCGCTTCAGCTCCAACGCCTCCAAGGCCAAACAGGCCACCTCGCGGAAAAAGCTGCTCGACAAGCTCACCCTCGACGAAATGCCGATCTCCTCCCGCAAGTATCCCTATATCGTCTTCACCCCGGAACGCCCCTGCGGCGACGTCATCCTTGAGATCACCGGCATGGGCAAGACAATCGACGGGGTCACCATGTTCAAGGACCTCACCCTTACCGTCAACAAGGGCGACAAGATCGCCTTTGTCGGCCCCAACAGCCTTGCCAAGACCACCCTCTTCCAGATCCTGGCCGGCGAGATGGAGCCGGACGCCGGCGGCTACCGCTGGGGGGTGACCATCAACCCCGCCTATTTCCCCAAGGAAAACAACGAGTATTTCAAAAACGAGGCCCTGGACCTGGTCGGCTGGCTTCGTCAGTACGCCCACCCCAAGGAGAACGAGAGCTTTGTCCGCGGCTTCCTGGGCAAGATGCTTTTCTCCGGGGAAGAGGCGACCAAAAAAACCGAGGTCCTCTCCGGCGGCGAACGGGTGCGCTGCATGCTCTCCAGGATGATGCTCGCCGGCGCCAACACCCTCATTCTCGACGAACCCACCAACCACCTCGACCTGGAATCGATCACCTCCCTGAACAACGGCCTGGTTGCCTTCCCGGAGGTGGTGCTCTTCGCCTCCCATGACCACCAGCTGGTTTCCACCGTGGCCAACCGGATTGTCGAGATCACCCCGGACGGCATCGTCGACGCGATGATGAACTTTGACGACTATCTGGCGACCAAGGCGGCAAACGATAACGACCAGCCGGACAATCAGGCGGCGTAGGCTTTCGCCAGGGGCCATTCACGCAGTCACCGGGCCGCGGCCGGGCAACGGTCGCGGCCTGTTCATCGCTGTTGCCGGCACGCGATAATTTCTTTGAAAAAACCGCTGATTTTTCTTATAGGTGTCAGATAGGCTTCACGCACCCACACTGCGCTTCATCTCCTGTCGCCGAGGAAACCACCCATGCCGCCACGCAGCTCCGTGCATCCCTCCGGCCGCTTTGTTTTCGGCCTGCACCGCCCCTCCTATGGGGTTGCGAATTTCCGGGCCAACGATTTCCCCCTGGAACTGGGAAGACTTGCCGACGACTCCCCGCTTGCCAACCAACGGAACTTTCCGGCCGGGAATCTTGACATAACCGAAGCCGACCCCATCTACGAAATCGCCAACCCCCTGCCGTTCCGCGGCGCGACCTTCATCTGCCGCTCCTGGGCCGAGGCAAGGGCGGAAAACCCCGACAGCATCCGGCTGCCCGCGCCCCAGGCTACCTCCATGAGCCAAACCCTGAACGAGGCCATGGGCGAGGAAGCGGCCGCCGCCACCTTCGCCAAGCTTCCCGAACCGGTGCTGCTCGCCCTGGCCGCCACCTCAACCGACCCCGCGGATCTGATCCGGCTTGCGGAGATGAGTTGCGAGTTCGTCCGCGACCAGGCCGGCCGCCCCACCGGGCTTCGCTATCAAAAGGATGGCAAACGGGTCCGGCCGGCGATCCGTCGCCACGACCTCTTCGAGACCGTGGTCAACAACCTGCACCTGCCGGACCACTACAAACGGCTGATGGTGCTCAACCCCGGCGTGCAGGGCAACAGCGAGATCGTCGGCGAATACGGCGCGGGCGGCAGCCACATCTTCGAATACCTCCGCGCCAACAGCTACATCCCCTGGGGCCATTACGCCGCCAACATGGCCCATGACGCGATCCGCTACCGCACCACGGACCTTTCCGCCGCCGACATGACCGGCATGCGCCACCTCTACTACCAGCGCACCTATGCCCGCTTCGCGGAACTGCTTGGGATCGATCCGCCCAAGCGGCGGGCGCCCCTCACCGAGGCGGGGCTGGAAGANNAAAAGGGGGGGGGCCCCCCCCCCGGGGGGGGGGGGGAAGGAGTTGCGGCGGCGAGTCGTCGGGCCCCGGCCCGGCGGGAAACCCGGCAAGCTCCCTTTTACCGCCTCTCTCTGGGGCTGGAACTACGGCTACGACTTCTCCGCCTCCGGCTATCGGCTGCACGCCTCGCACCAGCAGATCCACCAGCAGTTCGCCCTGCTGCCCGGAGAGATGGAGGGATGGCACAGCGCCACGGACCAGGCGGGGCCCATCCCGGCCTACGGTTGCGGCGACCTGGTCGCCGACTTCTGCCACGGGTACCGCCGGGAAACCGGCCGTCCCTTCTTTGCCGCCTACCTTGCGGCGATTGGCAACAACGAGCGCATGGACGGCCGCACCGACCGCGAGAAGAGCCTGATCATCCACGAGGACGATACGGTGCTGCTCTTTGTCCCCAAGGCCCAGACCTCGCAGTGGGAACTGCAGATCATGACCAAGAACGCGGTGGGCAACATCCTCGAGGCGGACACGCAAACCCGCGCCAGCCTCGACCGCGCCTTGCGCATCGGCCAGCAGGCGCTGGCGCGCCTCGGAGCCAGGATGGTTACCTGCATCGAATTCCCGAAACGAATCGACTCCGCCGATCACGACCAACGGCTTCTCTATGCGCTGATGCCCAAGCTTCCCTACTCCATGGGCGCGTTCAGCGAAGCGCAGCTGCGGTTCATCAACGGCCATTATCCGGAAGATTTTGCCGTTGCCTGCCGCAAGGCGTCGGCCGGCATCTGACGCTCCACGGCCGCCTTGACCGACGCCCACACCAAAATCGTACAAAAGATCCTGTTAATCCTTGACCTTTAAGTGTTTCTCGCCGGATACTATTTTGTGCATGTCATACACGGCCATGGCCCCTGCCCGCGGCGGATGAAACACTTCGCAAACACGCCGGCCGCGCCCTCTGCAAAAAGAGACCCCCAGCCATGAATAGACCTGACAAGGCATGCGGAAAATACTAAGATATTCTCACCGGTTCCATGAAACCGCGGCCACGGCGGCATGGATCAAGACATCATCCACCGCACGCGTGGAACACGATGAAAACATCGAGATCGCCTAACACATTATGACTCCCGAAAAAAGCACCGCCGCCATGCAGATCACCGACCAGGAGTTCAACCTTCTGCGCAAGCTGGTCTATGACAATTTCGGCATCAACCTCACCGAACAGAAACGCTCGCTGGTGGTCGGCCGCCTGCATCAACTCCTCCGCTCACACGGCTTCGGAACCTTCAAGGAATACTACGATTTCCTGATCCGGGACAAATCACACGCCAACCTGACCGAGTTGATCAACCGCATCTCCACCAACTACAGCTTCTTTTACCGGGAGAAAGCCCACTTCGACTTTTTCACCAAAACCGCGCTGCCGGAGGTGACCAACCGCCTGCAGCGGCAGAACTCAAACGACATCCGCATCTGGACCGCCGGCTGCTCCACCGGCGAGGAACCCTACATGCTGGCCATGCTGATGCTCAACCATTTCGGCTTCGATTACAGCCGCTGGAACGCCGGCATCCTGGCCACCGACATCTCCGATCGGGCTCTCACCGCCGCGAAGCAGGCGGTTTACCCGGCCGACCGGGTCAAAGGGGTGCCGCCCATGCTGCTCAACAAATATTTTGAAAAACGGCCGGCCGGGGAGGTCGCCGTCAAGGAACAGATCAAAAACGAGGTGACCTTCCGCCGCCTCAACCTGATGAACCCGCAGTTCCCGTTCAAGAAACCGTTTCACATGATCTTCTGCCGCAATGTCATGATCTACTTCGACAAGGAAACCCGCGACAACCTGGTCAGCAAATTCCACGCAATGACCGAACCGGGCGGCTACCTCTTTATCGGCCATTCGGAAACCCTGGGCCGCGACCAAGGGTTCTACCGGTACATCATGCCCGCGACCTATCAGAGGATTTAGCGCCAACCACAGCATAAAAGGCCCACAATGACCATGAATCAAACACTTTCACCGCCGGCGACACGGGAGAGTTCGGTAAAGAACAAGATCCGGGTCCTGATCGTCGACGACTCCTCGCTGGTGCGCACCGTCTTGAGCAACGGACTATCCAAGGACCCCGGCATCGAGGTGGTCGGCACCGCCCCGGACCCGTTTGTCGCCCGCGACAAGATCGTCCAGCTCAAACCCGATGTTCTCACCCTGGACGTGGAAATGCCGCGCATGGACGGCGTTGACTTCCTGCGTCGCCTGATGCCCCAGTACCCCATTCCGGTGGTGATGGTCAGCGCCCTGACCCAGAAAGGGAAACGGATCACCCTGGAGGCGCTGGACGCGGGCGCGGTGGATTTCGTCACCAAACCGGCCACCGACCTCGCCCGCGGCCTCGATGATATGATGATGGAGCTGCGCACCAAGGTCAAGATCGCCGCCAACGCCAATGTCGCGCACTGGAAGAACAAGCGACAGTTCCTCCCCTCCGAACGACAGGTGCATGCCCCCAAGGCCTTGGCGGAGTCAACCGACAAGGTCATCGTCATCGGCGCCTCCACCGGCGGCACCGAGGCGATCCGGCACATCATCAGCCAGTTCCCGCCGACCATGCCAGGGGTGGTGATTGTCCAGCACATGCCGCCGGGCTTCACCAAGATGTTCGCGGAACGCCTCAACACCATCTGCGCCATGGAGGTCAAGGAGGCCGAGTCCGGCGACCGGGTGCTCAGCGGCCGCATCCTCATCGCACCCGGCGACATCCACACCCGCATCGTCCGTTCGGGCGGCATCTATCAGGTCCGCTGCGAGCCGGGCGACAAGGTCTGCGGCCACCGCCCCTCGGTGGAGGTCCTGATGCGTTCGGCGGCCGAGCATGTCGGCGCCAACGCCATCAGCGTCATGCTCACCGGCATGGGCTCCGACGGCGCCGACGGCATGGTGGCCATGCGCCAGGCAGGCGCCCGGACCATGGCGCAGGACGAGGCGTCCTGCGTGGTCTTCGGCATGCCCAACGAGGCCTTCAAGCGCGGCGGGGCGGAACGGCTGGTCCCCCTGGATAAGATTGCCCAAGAGATAGCCAGGCTGCTGTCGTAAATCCGGGGCGACATGGAAGAGAATCTCCGCAAAGCCCTCATCACCCCGCTCTGCCTGACCTGGGCCTTGCTGCTGGGGAGTTTTCTGTTCATCTTCCACCAGACGCACCGCTCGTTCCTCGACAGGGAAACGGATTCGGCCCGGCAGCTGGCGGCCCGATACTACCAACAGATCCTCCGTGCCGAAGCGCAGACCCAGGAAGCGGTGCTCGCCATGCTGAGCGCCGATCATCAGGTACAGGATGCCTTGCGCACGGGTGATCGCCGCTTCCTGCAGAAACAGGCGCAAGACTTCCTGCGCTCCTCCGGGGCGGCAACGGGGATGATCCATCTCCATTACTACAGCCCGGACCTCGTGCCGCTGGTGGAACATCATCATTCCCAGCGCACCGGCACGGAATACGCCACCCAGGTTCTGCAGCAGGCGAATCGCACCAGACAGGCCGCCTACGGAGTCGGCCTTGACCCGCTCTCCACCCTCACCTTCTGGACCGCCCTCCCCTGCCGCGACCACAACCATGCGCTGCTGGGGTATGTGCTGGCCGGCAAACAAATCAGCTCTTTTCAAAAATTCGCGGAACAACCAGTCGCCGCCGGGGGAGAAGGCAAACAGCTCCGCAGCGATTTCCTGCTGTTGCTCGATAAAAAATATCTCAACCGCGCCAAATGGGAAACCGGGGTGCGGTTATCCGGTCGCGAGCCCGACTGGAATCAGCTGCCGGGATCGGTACTCGCCAACCATTCGTTTCCGGAAAACCGGCTTGCCGGGGCCGTCGCCGCCATCAGCGCCGGAACGGAGGTGGTCAAGCTTGACGGCCGCCACCGCTTGACCACCAGTTGCGTGATGGAGGATATCAAGGGCCGCCCGGTGGGCCGCATCCTCATCTTCACCGACATCGATCAAAACCTCCGCGCCATCCACCGCTCTTACTACGCCGTTGTCGCCATTTTCATTCTCCTCGGCCTGATCCTCTTTGCCCTGACCGTTCTTTTTCTCAAGAGAATCCAACAACGCCTCGCCACCTTCAAGGAACGGCTGCTCATCGAGAGCATGGAAAAAGAAACCGCTCAGGCCCAGCACCACGAAGAACTGCAAAAAACCTGGCAATACCTGCAAAACATCATCGAGTGCATCGGCGCGCCGCTGATGGTCGTGAACCATGACCTTCGCATCCTCTTCACCAATCGCTCCCTCAAGGAGCTGCTGCCGGGGCCACTCCCCCTCACCCCCTCCTGCCAGGATGTCTTTTCACCGCCCGCGACTGATTCGCCGAACGCCTCCGGCAGCGACGGCTGCTCTCGGCAATGCCCTTTCCCGGCATGCCCGGTGCGGGAGGTTTTCGACACCGGCAGACCCACCGAAAACATCCTGCCGATTTTTGAAAAAAACGGCGCGCCGCTGATCACCCAGATCATGGCCTGGCCGGCATTGGATGAAAACAACAAAACCAAACAGGTCGTGCTCGTCTTCCACGACATCACCGCGCTCAAGCAATCGGAAAAAAAACTGCAATGGGAATCCACCGTTAACGGCAGCCTGGCCGAACTGGCCGAAGCCTTCAGCGATCCGCACATCACCATCGATGAGATATCCTCGCTGGCGATGGAGAAGGCCCGAACGACAACCGCGAGCAAGCTCAGCCTTGCCGGTTACATCGAGCCGGAGACAAACCTGTTCATCTGCCCATCCATGTCCCCTGGCGCCATGGATGAATGCCAGGTCGCCGAGGGCGGTGTCCACTTTGAAATCTTTCGCGGCCTCTGGGGTTGGGTGCTTGAACACCGGGCCCCCCTGCTGAGCAACAATGCGGCGGCGGATCCGCGGGCCACCGGCTTGCCGGAAGGCCATTTGCCGATCAAGAATTTCATGGCCGTTCCAGCCATGACCCACGGCGAGCTGGTCGGAGAAATCGCGGTCGCCAACAGCGACCAGCCCTACACCGAGCAGGATCTGCACGCCCTCGAGCAATTCGCCGTTCTATACGGCATCGCCCTCCAGCGCCAGCGCTGGATCAAGGCCCTGGCGGACTCCCGCGAGGAAGCCGTGGACGCAAACCGAACCAAGGACCAGTTCATCGCCAACATGAGCCACGAGTTGCGAACCCCCCTGAACGGCATCCTCGGCATGAACAACCTGCTCCTCGCCACCGAACTGACCCCGCGGCAGAACAAATACCTGACGATGAGCAAAAACTCGGCCGAAGGCCTCCTGCGCATCATCAACGACCTGCTCGACTTCTCCAAGGCGGCGGCCAACCAGCTGGCGATCATCAACACCCCCTTCCCGCTGGAACCACTGCTCAGCGAGATTGTCGAGCTGCATTCCATCGACGCCAGGGCCAAGGGGCTCGAGCTTGTCCTCCAGCTCCACGACCATGTGCCGCGAATGCTGTCAGGCGACGCCGGTCGCCTCCGGCAGATCCTGATCAACCTGACCAGCAACGCCATCAAGTTTACCGACCAGGGCTCGGTTATCATTGAGGTGCAACAACAGGAATCCATACCGGACGGCCAGTGCCGTGACCTCAGCAAGATATTCCTCCTCTTCACGGTCAGGGACAGCGGGATCGGGATCGCCGAGGAGAACAAGCCGCGCCTCTTCAAGGAGTTTACCCAACTGGACGGCTCACTGACCCGCAAATACGGCGGCACCGGCCTCGGCTTGTCGTTTTGCAAGAAACTGACGGAATTGATGCAGGGCAAAATCTGGTGCGAAAGCGTGGTCGGAGAGGGAAGCGCCTTCCATTGTCTTTTGCCCTTCACCGCTACTGAGGGAGACCGGCAACGGGATGCCCCCGCACCAACCGCGCCCGCAACCGCCCAAGGCGCTTCCGCGCCGGCGACGGATACGCTGACGCGACCGGTTCACATCCTGCTTGCGGAAGACGACCTGATCAACCGGGAAGTGGCGACGGAATACCTCCGCCGCAGAAATTGGCAAATCACGGCGGTGACGGACGGAGCGGCGGCGGTTGAGGCATTCCGCGCCCAAACCTTTGACCTCGTTCTGATGGATGTCCAGATGCCGAAAATGGATGGGCTGGAAGCCACCCATAATATCCGCAAGCTTGAACAGCTCAGCGGCGGCCACACTCCGATCATCGCCCTGACCGCGCACAGCCTGCAGGGATACCGCGACCAGTGCCGTATTGCCGGCATGGACGCATTCCTGACGAAACCACTTAATCCCGAATCACTCTATGGCACTATTGAAAATTCCCTCAGGATACGTCAAACTGGTACTGATATGAATGAACCCTCGACAACAGCATCCGCCGCTCGCCCTCAACCGGACGAGAACGCCGTCATCGATCTCACCCTGATGCGGGCGGCGTTGCACGACAACTGGGATCTGCTCCGCAAGCTGGCCCACCACTTTTCCGAGGCTGCGCCACAGCAACTGCAATCACTGCGGGAGGCGATCACCAAGTACGACGCCGGCCAGACCCGGGAGATCGCCCACGCTCTCAAGGGAACCCTGGCAAACTTCGGCGCCCGGTCCGCCTCCGAGCTGGCTGCACAAATCGAGGCCCTGGCCCGGAAAGATGAAGGTCTCACGGGGGCGCAAGCCGCCGGCGAGGAACTCGCCAGGGCCATCGACAGCGTCCTGCGCGCCCTTGCCGAAGCACTGCGGCAAGGGACGGGGAGTGAATGAGATGCTTAAACCAATGCAGGAGGTCTGTAATGAAATCACTGGTTGTGGAAGATGACTTTATCAGCCGAACCATGCTTCAGGAAATACTCTCACCTTACGGAGTCTGCCATGTGGCGGCCAACGGGCATGAATGCATGGCGGCGTTTCGCCAATCCCTCGACAAGAAGGAGCCGTACGACCTGATCTGTCTCGACATCATGATGCCTGAGATGGACGGGCAAACCGCCCTCAAGGAAATCCGTAAAATCGAGCAGGAAAACGGCATCGGCGGCTCCGACCTGGCCAACGTCATCATGGTTACCGCCCTCAACGACGCCAAGAACATCATGCATTCCTTCATGAAGGGCACCTGTCAGGCCTACCTGACCAAGCCGATCAACGCCGCCGAGTTGCTGGCGCAATGCAAAAAACTTGGCCTCATCAACGACGTAGCATAAAAAAAAGGACCGTTTTTATCCGAACCTCTTTACAAAAACAAAGTTATCCCTTAGGAATTAACATCTACTATGCACTTAATCATAGGATGAAACTTCGACGCCAACAGCTTTCGAGTGCCAACCGGCAACGAACCTTGCCAGTCAAACCGCAGCCTCAGGGCAGCGCCAAGCATTGTTAGGTACCCTTACCATGAAACGCATTCTGGTTATCGACGACGATACGCAAATCCGGGAGATGCTGCGGGAAATCCTGCAACGGGAAGGATATCAGGTCGAAGATGCGGAAAACGGCAAGGATGCCCTCGCCATCCAGAGGGACCGTCCTTGCGACCTGATCATCACCGACCTGATCATGCCGGAGCAGGACGGGGTTGAAACAATCATGGAGTTTATCCAGAGAGACCCTGCGGCCAAAATCATCGCCATTTCCGGTGGCGGCAGGATCGGCCCGCGCGACTATCTCGAGATGGCGGAGGCGCTGGGCGCCAAAAAGACTTTCTACAAACCGTTCAAGCGACAGGAAATCGTTGCCGCGGTCAAAGAACTGCTCGGCGACGAGGCATAACCTCCCTGCCCTTCAGCCGTTACCCCTCCACGGCGATTCCCTTTTTCCGTAACTCCTGCAACACCTGCTCAACCTGGGCGCGGTTACAATCGTTGATGGCATAGACATGCCGCATGCCGTCGAGAAAGAACAACACCAACCGCCCCTGGTCATCGAGATGGGCATTCTTGATATGATCCCGGTCCAGCCACGGGGCCAGTTCCTCCATGAAATCGTGCAGACTGCAACTCTTTGTCATGACATCCTCCTCGCCTGGGGGAAACGCCGACCAACCACCACCGCCTCAATGGCGCAACGCTAAACTGATTGTAGCGATTCGCGCGGCGCAATTGCAAGCAAAGAGAGCCGATGCGCACGATCAAGGCGCACCCGGAACCGGCCGGCCGTCCGCGCAACATTTTTCAAGGCCGCGCCCGCTTTATGGTTGTCGACGCCCGCATCTGTTCATATAGTAGACCCGACGCGGGGCGGATGCCCTTGCGGTCAGCCGTTGGCCCCTCGACCTGAGAATCGGCCGGTTCGACGTGGACCGTGCAACCACCATCTTCCGGATACGACATGGCATCTTGCGAAAAAACCAAAACCCTCGTCGACTTTCTCCTGCCCCTCGCCATTCTTATTCCGGTGTCCATCATCTTTCACCTCACCGACCTCGACCTGACCCTGCTCGCCAACTTTTACGACCCCACGCTGGGATGGCGGCTGGGAGACAGTTTCCCCTGGCGGCAGTTGTACAACTACGGCACCATCCCGGCCACCGTCCTGGCGGGGGGCGCCCTGCTGACCCTGCTCTCTTCCCTTTTTGCAGGGAAAACCGTTCCCTTCCGCCGCCAGGCCCTCTTCCTGGTGCTGCTGATGGCCATCGGCCCCGGCCTGATGGTCAATGTCATCTTCAAGGATCACTGGGGGCGGCCACGACCTCGCGAGATTCAACGTTTTGCGGGGGAGCAACACTTTTTGCCGGTATGGAGCAAGGGCGTTGACGGCAACGGCTATTCATTCCCGTCCGGCCACGCCTCCATGGGTTTCTATCTGGTGGCGCCCTACTTTATCCTGCGCCGCCGCCGGCCCGGAATGGCAAGGCTCTTTCTCGGCGGCGGGCTCGGGGCGGGCATCATGATCGGGGCGGCGAGGATGGTGCAGGGGGGACATTTTGCCAGTGACGTGCTCTGGTCGGGCGGCTTCGTCTACCTGAGCGGGATGGCCTTGTATCACTTGCTGCTGAAAGGGAAAAACGAAGATGCTACCGCCGCCACGCCGTGAGCGATCTTCCAAGATAGACGGAAAAACGCCGCGAGCCGGCCGGGCCGAGTGAGATTTCAAGCTCCCGCAGTTTCTCGAAAGTGGTAAAGGAGCGCGCAACCGAGGCCGTTAACGGCGCATCGCCTTCCTCCAGGACGACGAGCCCATCCCTTACAGGGCCGGCATCGGGCTGCGGCCACAGATCATACTGGCTCTGCACCCCGGCCTGCCCGCTCCACATATACACCCTGGGCTGATCCGGCAGGTAAAAGGCCAACTCACTCACCACCTGCCGGGACGGTGAAGCGAGGAAGACCTCCTCATCCTGCGGCAGTTCCCGTCGCACCACCTCCACCGCCAGGGCCAGCTGCCGCCACCCCTTGATGCGGGCGGTGGGATCAAGACGCCCCCCGCCCAGGCTGGTGGAGGGCAGGACCAGCGGCAGCGCATAGGTCAGCAAGGCCAGCAACGCCCCCACCAGCACCCCCGGCACGAAGAATCTGCGCCACCGGTCGGCAAGAAAACGGCCGCCGGACACCTCCCCGCATCCCCAGGCGGCCAGCAACACCATCCCGCCGGGATAAAAGATCGCCGGCCAGTTGGCATTGATCCGCTGCCGCAAACTCATCAGTAAAAAGAAGGCCAGACTGGCGCCGCCGAACAGCAACAGGAACCGAACCCGGCGCCCCTGCCGCGCGAATCCATACAAAAGGCCGCCCGTCAACAGCGCGAACAGGGAACAGGTCAGCGGCGAGAGCAGCAGCAACTGCCCGCCGATGAAATCCGCCAGGGTCCGCAAACGATGGGGGTTGCCTTCGAAATGGTGCGCGGTATGCCTGAAGGTAATCCAGTCATGCTGCATGTTCCACCAGAGCGGCGGCAAGAGGGCGGCGAGGGCCAGGACAATCATCAGATAGGGGCGCGGCGAGGAGAGATGATGCCGGTCCCGACGACTCGCCAGCAGAAAAACAACCGCCAAAACCAAAAACGCCAGCATCATCTGTTTGCTGAGGAGACCGCCGCCGGCCGCCAGCCCCGCCGCCAGCCACCAGCGATAGCCAGCCGCCTCATCCGCCAGCGCCCGCCAGAAACAGTAGATCGCCAACGACCAGAAGAACAACAGCGGCGCGTCGATGGTCATGATGTAACCGATGACACAGCTGCCGGGTGACGCCGCGGTGGCGGCCAAGGCCCAGAACGCCGTCCGGGAAGAAAAGAGCCGTTTGCCTAGGGCATGGAAGAGCAGCAGGCTCGCGGTGGCGAAGATCGCCGCCGGCAGGCGGACGCTGAAGACCGAAACCGGCAGCAGGGCGCTGGAGATCATATTGACCCAGCCGATCATCGGCGGCTTGCTGTAGTAGCCAAGGGCCGGGATGCGCGACCAGTCCCAGTAATAGGCTTCGTCCGGGGCCAGGTCCATGGGGGAGATGAGGATAAAGAGCAGCCGCCAGACCAACAAGGCGGCGAGAAGGAGATAGGCGCGCCGGTCCCACTGCCCGGCGGTGGAGGAGTCCCCAGGAAGGAAGGCGCTCATTCCCCCGCTGATCCCGCGCTATCTTTTTCGGCGGCGGCAATGGCGGCCGCGTTGCGGCGCTCCCTGGCGATCAGCTGCAGGTTGCGGGCATAGATAAAGGCGCCGGTGCTCTGGCCGATGATAAAAACCGGATCCTCGCGGTAAATCGCATAGGCCAGCAGGGTCAGCCCGCCGGCGAAGCTGAAATACCAGAAGGTAACCGGGATCACGCTCCGTCCCTTCGCCTCGCTGCTGAGCCATTGCAGGAGGAAGCGCATGAAGAACATCCCCTGCCCCACAAAGCCGACAACCAGCCATATCGTTTCAGTTTTCACGTCCATCCCCTTCAATCACCGGGAGCCGCATGCGCCTTTGCAGCCAGGCGACCCCGATCAAATCAAAAATACCGACCCACAGCCGGCCAAGGGTGCCGTAATGCGACTTGCCCCGGGTCCGGTGACGATGGTTGACAGCCACGGAAACCACCTTGCCGCCGGCGCGCAGGAACAGGGCCGGCAGAAAACGATGCATGTGGTCGAAATATGGCAGATCGAGAAACGCCTGGCGCGGGAAGAGCTTGATGCCGCAGCCGGTGTCGGGGGTATTATCCTTTAACAGCGCGCCGCGAATCGCATTGGCAAGGCGCGACGAGACCTGCTTGATCGCGGAATCGCGGCGAACATGCCGATGCCCGCAGATGATCTGCGGGACCGACAGATCAAGGGTTTGCGGCCGCCGCGCCCACAGCTTGGGGATATCGGCCGGGTCGTTCTGGCCGTCGCCATCCAGGGTGACGACCCATGCGGACCGGGCAGCCCCCACCCCGGTCCGCACCGCCGTGCTTTGCCCGCAGTTGTTGCGATGCCGGACAATCCGCAACCGGTCACAATCCTGCCGTATGGTTTGCAAAACGCGAACGGTGTCGTCACTGCTGGCATCGTCGACATAGATGATTTCATACTCGCCGAAGGCGGCGAGCACGGCACGGATTTCGGCGATCAGCGGACCGACGTTGGCCGACTCATTATGCACCGGCACCACCACGGACAACTCGGGCACGGGCGAAGCCGCGCGCGTTGGGCTTGTCGCCAAGGGATCGGCATTGACGGACAAATGGCTCATGACCGCCTCGCTTTGTTGGGGAATGTTTCCATGAATTCTTTCGTATCTTGCCCTGCGTTAAAAAAGGCCGACGCATAACGCCCGCCTCCGACGTTTTACGTCACCAGGAAATAAAGTCAATAAAATAAACCGGCAACAGCCGGGATGAACAACCCTGGTCAATAACTTCAAGACTTTATCAAAGCTACAGCATCTCCTTTTTTTTGTCCAGAGGCTGCCCATTGCAGCACCGCATGAACAGACGGAATCACTGGCCGCATCACCTTTCACTTGGCAATCACCACCCTGCCATCCTTGGCATGATTCAGATAGAATGCCGCCTCGTTTGTTGCAAATGTATCCCAACAGCAGCACATATTTTCCATTCGCCAGCAAGAAACCACATCTATCTCACAATCACCATAAACCTCGCAACAAGACCATGCATATATGAAAAATTACAAACAACATGGTGCGGAGCAAGGATTACCGGTACTCCAACAGCAAATTGAAATAAAAGTGAGAAATGACGTTGCCATCAAACTGCACGGTATTTGCCCGCATCAAACAATAAATCTTGCTTTTTTTTATGGAATTCCTTACAAAAATCCATATAATGTGAAAATATGTTCATTTTATTGATGTTCGTTTAATTTTGAGGTTATGCCTTGCAGCAATATTCCACACCTCGGTGACAAGGCGCCTTCGATGAAAAAATACACTTTTTATCCGTTACAAGGAGGAGGATTCAATGGCTAAAACATTAGTAGAAATGGCAGCTGAAATCGTACAGTCCCGATGCGCCGGTCAGAACATGAGCACCGATGAAGTTACCGCCGCCCTGCAGGCGACCTACAAGGCATTACAGGCGCTGCAGATCAACGAGGCCCAGGTAGCGCAGGGCGCAATCTCTCCCGAAGGAATCGCCTCCGAGGAGTCCCCAAAGGTCAGCCCGGAAAAATCCATTCAGAAGAACAAGATCATCTGCCTTGAGTGCGGGCAGGAATTCAAGATGCTCTCCCCCAAGCATCTGCGCTCCCACGAACTCACCGGCCGGACCTATCGTGAGAAATGGGGCTTCTCCCTGCGGCAGCCGCTGTGCGCCAAGGCCCTTTCCGACCGCCGGAAGAAGGCCGGCAAGGAACGCGGTTTGCCCGCGAACCTGCAAAAGGCCATCGAAAACCGCAAGAAGAAGAACGGCGGCAAGAAGAAATAATCGCTCTACTCCAGCTTTACAAACAAGCGGAACCGCCGGTGGCTGACCGGTTGTTCCGCTTGTTTTTTTTACCCCATGCACCTTATCGGCCGCCGCTCCTTCACCGAACCGTCCCTCTTTTCACCCGTCGGCACACTTCCCCTTGCACCTTTCGGAACTGCCGGTACAATAACCACTCCAAACGAAGCGAACCGGACGTTGCGCCGTAAGGACAACAACCGCACCGCCGACCCGCTTCATTGACTGACAAGTGACTCTCCCATGATCGGCATCTTTGATTCAGGCGTCGGCGGCATGACCGTGGCCAGGGCCGTCGAACAGGCGCTCCCCGACTACCGTCTCACCTATTTCGGCGACCTCGCCCGCACCCCGTACGGCTCCAAAAGCCCGGAAACCATCGCCAACTACGCCCGCCAGAATACCGAGTTTCTCATCGGCAAGGGCGCCAAACTGATTATCATCGCCTGCAATACCGCCGCCAGTATCGCCTCCGAGATCCTCCGCAACGAATTCAACGTGCCCATCTTTGAAGTCATCACGCCGGCCGTGGCCAAGGCCGTCGCCACCACCAGAAGCGGCAGGATCGGCGTCATCGGCACCAGAGCCACCATCAACAGCAATGTCTATGACGAGAAAATCCGCCACCTGGCCCCCGACGCCACGGTTTTTTCACAGTCCTGCCCCCTGCTGGCGCCGCTGGTCGAGGAAGGCTGGCTCAACAAACAAGAAACGAAGATGATCCTGCGACGCTATCTGAGTCCCTTGAAAAAACAACAGGTGGACACCCTGGTGCTGGGCTGCACCCATTATCCGCTCCTGACGAACCTGATCCAGCCCCGGATCGGCAAGCGGACCAGGGTCATCGACTCCTCCCACGAGGTGGCGGCCGACCTCAAGGCGTTCCTCGCCGAAAACCCCGAATTCACGGCCCAGCTCTCGCTACAGGGTGAAAACACCTACTACGTCTCCGACGTTACCGAGGCAGCCCTCGCCACCGCCAGCCAGATCTTCGGCCGAACCATCGATCTGATCAAGGTGACAATCTGAGCGGATGCGGTATAGTGATAGACGCGTCCAGGAACGAGTCGCCGCCCCCTCAACCGCCATCCCCCTTACATGGTTGCCATGAAGACATCTCCAAGCGCCGTAGCCATCGTCGTTGCCCTGCTCCTTGTTACCGGTGCGCCAGCCCTTGCCGCCGGCCTCACCCCCGGCGACGTGGCCCTGAAACTACAACAGACCTACAACCGCACCACCACCCTGACCGCCGACTTCCGCCAACTTTCCAGCATGCGCATGCAGCGGCGGCAACGGCAGGCCACCCGCACCCTGGCGCTCCACAAGCCCGGCCGCA
>DHYT01000154.1 GCA_002415465.1 Desulfobulbaceae bacterium UBA5123 | reverse complement strand
GAGCCGGTCTTGATGGCGCGGCTGACGCGGGTGAATTCCTGATACACCACCCGGCCGGAGCCGAGATTGAGATGCCCCACCTCGGAGTTGCCCATCTGCCCTTCCGGCAGGCCGACCGCGCCGTTGTGGGCGGTCAGGGTGGTGAAGGGGCAGGTCTGCCGCCAGCGATCCATGTTGGGGGTGCGCGCCATGTGAACGGCGTTGGTTTCGGAGGGTGCGCCCTCCCCCCAGCCGTCGAGAATGGCCAGCAGGAGCGGCCTGTTTCTTTGCATGTTATGCTTCCTGGGCGGATTCTTCGGTTACGGCAAGGCGCGGCGCATCGTGCCACAGGCCTTCCAGGTCGTAAAATTTCCGTGATTCCTCATAGAAGATGTGTACGACCACGTCGTTGTAGTCAAGCAGCACCCATTGTCCTTCCTGCAATCCCTCGGTGTTGCTGGAGGAAAGGCGTTTGCTGCTGACCTCCTTGTCGATGGATTCCGCCAATGACTGCACATGGCGGGTGGAGCGGCCGCTCATGATAACGAAGAAATCCGTGAAGGCGGCCAGCCCGCGGACATCCATGATGATCAGATCTTCCGCTTTCTTGTCTATGGCGGTGTTGGCGATGATGCGGGCAAGGGCGATGCTGTCCTTGTCGGTGAATCTTTTTTGAACCTTTTTCATGCATACTCCATGTCGGCCGTTATTGGTCGACGCTAGGTGGTGATCAAGACCTGCGCAAAGGGGGTCTGTTGAGGCGGACGGCGCCGACAGGGCGGGCGTCTTTCATGTGCTTGTTTTGCGTGCGCCTATCATAAATGGCCGCATCGGATAAGGCAACAGCCAAATGAGGTTGTTGGCGGCTGTTTTTGCGGGTTGTGGTTGCCCGCGAGAGTCAATGAAAGTGACTTTTCAGGAAGGCGAGCAGTTCACCATGCCACCGTTCGGGCTGGTCGAGGTAGCAGGGGTGGGGCGCATCGTCGATGATCACCAGCTTGGCATTGGGAATCCGGCCGGCAAGGAGTTTGCCGCCGGCAAGCGGGGAAATGGTGTCGTTGCCGCCCCAGACCACCAGCGTCGGCATCTTGAGTTTTTCCAGGCGGTCCTTGTTCTCCTCGATGCCCACCGCCCCGATCAGGATCAGGCCGCCCACCAGCTTCGGATGCGCCAGGGCGAACTCCAGCGCCACCTTGCCGCCCATGGAGGGGCCGAGCAGGATAGGCCGGTCCAGCTGCTCGGCCTGGATGAAGGCGCGCAGGACGCTGGCGTTGTCCATCTCGGCGGCCGGGGATTTTCCGAAACCAGGCAGGTCGAGGGCGACGGCGTGAAAACCGGCCTCCCCCAACTCGTGCAGGGTCCTGAGGTCTCGCCAGGTTTCGGCGGAAAACTTCATTCCGTGCAGGAGCAGGATGTCCCGCATGCCGCGATTGCCGCCGGTGAGGCAGTGAACGGCTCCCTTGCCGAGGCGGATTTCCTTTTCTGTGATGGTGAGCATGCTTGGTCTCCGTCTGCTTGGGGTGGTGCGATGAAAACATCATTACCATACCAGCATCGGGGGGGGCGGTGCAACATCGGCGGCTAGTCGATCAGGCTGGAAAGCTGGAAGTGGATGCGGCGGGCATCCGGTTGGCGGCAAGCGGGCTAGATGTAGCCGTTTTCCTTCAGGTGGCTGAGGATGTCGTCGGGGGAGAAGCCGATCTTGCTCGCCACCCGGTCGGCATGGCTGTCGCAGGAGATGCCGGGAACAAGGCGGTGGGTGGGGGCGTTGCCCTTGAATTCGACCTGGATGAAGCGGCCCTTGCCCTCCGCCTGGAATTTTTCGGCCAGTTCAAAGGAATGGGTGACCAGCAGGTTGGAGTTGCACTTGGCCATGAGGCCGTTCAGGATGGCGACGGACTGGTTCAGCCGTTCATGGCTGGTGGTGCCCTCGGCGATCTCATCGAGGACGACCAGGCTCTTGGGGGTGGTGGCGAAAAAGATGTCGCGGGTGGTGCGCAGTTCGGTGCCGAAACGGCCTTCCGGGTCGTTCAGGGAGTCAAAGGCCGGGGCCTGGTAGGCGATGTGGGTGGCGATGTTCATCCGCGCCTTGGTGGCGACGATGGGCGCGCCGATCTGGCCGAGGATCTGGCTCTGGACCACGGTTTTGCAGTAGGTGGTCTTGCCGCCGCTGTTGGGGCCGGTGATGAAGGTGACCCCCTGGCCGTTCAGAAAAACGTCGTTGCCGACATAGTTTCGGTCTTCCTTGGCCAGCAGCGGGTTCTTGAGATCGGTGGCCTCGAAGTAGTGCCGTTCCCCGTCGGTGAGCTCCGGCAGGATGGTGGGATGGGGAAAGCTGCGCCGGAACTCGCCGAAAGAGAACAGGACGTCAAGGCCGCCCACCGCCTCGATGGCCGAGGCGAAGCGGCTGGAGTCGAGAAGGCGATTGCGCAGGGGGAGGAGGGCGGTTTCGTAATCGAGGAGGGGTTTGACCACCCCGCCGTAGCTGGAGCCAAGGAAGAAGCCGCCGCCGGTGAGCAGGGCAATATACTGGGCCACGGCCTCGTTGACCAGGCCGGCGTAGCCGGCGCCGGCCGTCAACAGGCAGGGCAGGACCGGTCCGACGCTGCAGGCGGATAAACGCCCCGGGCGGAATCGCAACGCCGGGGTATGCCATTTTTTTTCCTGGCGGGTGACGATGCCGTCCCAGGTTCGGTAGGTGGGCCTGTGCACCAGTTGGCTTTCCGGGGATTCCCCGAAGGATTTGATCAGCCGCAGCAATGAATCGAGATAGATGGTTTCCGGTTGCGGGATGGCGGCGGCGGCGCGGTGCATGACATCGGTTGCCTTTGCGGCGCGTTTCACGACGCCGTAAGGGAACAGCGGATGGTAGTGGACGTTGAGAAACCGGAAAAGATCGGCTTCCCTTTCACTGAAAACGCCCAGATACTCCGCCACCGCATTGCGCAGCCGGTCATTGGCTTCAAGTTCAAGAAAGCCTTCCTGCTTGGCATGGATCAGTTCAAGCGATTCCGATGGGGTGACCAGCGAGTGGAAAAGGCGCGCCGCGCCGACATGGGTGCGGGTGTGGTTGAGGGCCTTGTACAGGTCATGGATTTCAACCATTTCCAGGGTGCGTTTCTCGGCAATGGTCTCGGTGAGCAGGGCGAACATTTTATGGCTGTCCACCGCCGCAGCGGCCGGCCGGCGTTCATCGATGATCTTGTTGCGGTAGTTCAGATCGATGATCATCTTGTCGCTGATCAGGTCGGACATCTCTGTGCTCTCGCGAATGTTGCCAGCCGTTGAGGCTGAAACGCATGAAAAAACGTGCCGTCAACGGGCGACGTCAGGGTGTGCAAAAAGTGCGTTTAATACTCATTGGTGGATTGACTGTCAAGAGCGCAGGTTGCCGGGGGATATCGCCACTCACCGGGTATGCAGGGGGTAACGATTCGTTTTTGTGAATGAAGGGGTATAAAAGGAGTATGGTGGTGTAACAGTAAAAAAAGGAGAGAACCCCGGGGCTCCCGGAGCTTCCGTGGCAAAGGCCGCGAAGACTCCGGGGGCTCGGGTCAGGCGCGCAGCGCCTTGCGCCAGCCGGCCGCCTTGAGTTTGTTGACGCGCTCGATATTCCAGGCGGTGATGGCCTTGAGGTATTGGGTCTGGTCTTCCTTGCGGAGTCGCAGGAGCTGTTCCTTTTCGTCGGTGATCGCCTCTTTTTCGCCGGGATACATCTCAAGCCAACAGGCATATCCCTGGTCGAAGAGCATGGCCGGGGTAACCTCCATGGGGGAAACGCCCAGTCTCCCGGCGGCGAGGAATCGGGCCAGGATCATATCGTACTCGATGACCCACCCGTTGTCCTGCAGCATCGATTCATCATTGAAAGCCAAATCGCCTGGGCAGGACGGGCAAAAGACCCTGGAGATCGTTTCCGGCGACATGATGTTGTCGCGGAGATGAAACTGTACGTTGCGGGAGCCGCATTCGCATGTTTTCCGAACATCGATACACATAGGGGACCTCGTTTTGGCAATGGTTTAAAGATACAATACCATCCCTTGCTGAATTTACAAGACCTTTTTTGTCCTGATTGGATTTTTTGATATTGCCACAGGCGTGTTTGTGCAGGGAAGGCGCTATTCGCGGGCAGAGGGGAGGAATTTGCCAAGCACCGCCAGCAGGGTATCGTAATCGACGGGCTTTGAGAGATAATCATCCATGCCGCCGGCGAGACATCTTTCCCGGTCTTCCTTGAGGGCGTGCGCGGTCAGGGCGATAATGGGGATATGCGTCCCGAGATTCTGTTCACGCTGCCGGATGGCGGCGGTGGCGGCAAAGCCATCCATTTGAGGCATCTGCAAATCCATCAGGACCATGTCGTAGGCCTGTTTGTGCAGATGCTCCAAGGCCAGTCGTCCGTTTTCCACGGCGGTGACCAGCCATCCTTCTCCCTCGAGGATGGTGGTGATCAGGGTGCGGTTGATAAAGTCATCTTCCGCGACCAGGATCCGTTTCGCCACTGTGCCGTCAGGGGTAAGGGCGTGGTCGACTGCCTCGTCTGTCCTGGGTTCGGCGGCTTTTGCCTTTTTGGTGGCCTCGTGGATGGCGGTAAGCAGGTCCGCCGGGCTGGTGGGGAGCTCAATGCTCGCGGCAATGTCCTGGGTGTCGAGGGTGGACGCGGCAACGGGATGGCCGGTCTGGTACATGAGGACCAGGCCGGTGTGGGGCGTTTTGTCGCCACCGGCGCTTCCCGTGAGGGAGGTGACGTCCAGGCCCGGAAGGGAGGTGTCGAGGAGGATGACGTCGATCTTCTTTTCCTGCAGGGCCTTGCGGAGAGCCGGGCCGTCATCGACGGTGGCTACCGAGGGGAGCCATTGCCGCAAGATGTCGTAGAGGGATTCCCGGCCGCCGTCGTCTGGTTTCGCCAGCAGGATTTTCAGCCCTCCCATGTCTTGCAGCTGCACGCATTGCGCCGTTTCGGCGTGCGGTTGCTTCTTGAGGCGCACGGTGAAATAAAAGGTGCTGCCCTCGCCGGGGGTGCTGTCGACACCGATTTCGCCATCCATCAACTGGATGAGTTCGGATGCGATGGCAAGCCCTAAGCCGGTGCCGCCATATTTGCGGGTGGTTGATCCGTCGCCTTGGGAAAAGGCGTGGAAGATGCTTTCCTGCATATCGACGGGGATGCCGATGCCGGTGTCGTGGACCGCAAACTGCAGGGTTACGTTTGTGTCGTCATCCGTCTTTTTGTGACCGACCTCGACCAGCACCTCGCCATGGTTGGTGAATTTGATGGCGTTGCCGATCAGATTGCAGAGGATCTGACGGAGGCGGCCCGCGTCGCCGATGACTTCGGCGGTTACCCCGCGATTGATCTGATAGTAAAGCTCAACCCCTTTTTCCTGGGCGGAAACGATCAGCGTCCGCAAGGTTTCATCCAGCAGCGCCTGCAGGTTGAAGGGGGCCGGATCAAGGGAAAGGTGGCCCGCCTCGATCTTGGAAAAATCGAGGA
>DHYT01000178.1 GCA_002415465.1 Desulfobulbaceae bacterium UBA5123 | reverse complement strand
ACATGTCACAGCACCTGCAGAAGGAAATAGAGAATCTCAAGAGAAACCTGCTCACCATGGGCTCGGTGGTGGAGGACATGGTCTACCTGGCCACCAAGTCGGTGGTGCGGCGTGATACGCGCATGGCGCAGGAGATCATCGCCCGGGATCTGGAGGTGGACGAGATGGAGGTCAACATCGAGGAGGAGTGCCTGAAGATCCTCGCCCTCCACCAGCCGGTGGCCATCGACCTGCGCTTCATCATCGCCGTGCTCAAGATCAACAGCGACCTCGAACGGGTGGGCGACCTGGCGGTCAATATCGCCGAACGGTCGTTGTTCCTGAGCGGGCAGGAGGACATCTGTCTCACCTTCAACATCACCGCCATGGCCGAAAAGGTCGAAAGCATGCTGACCCGCAGCATCGACTCCCTGGTCAACATGGACGTGCCGCAAGCCTACCGGATTCGCCAGGAGGATGATCAGGTGGACGCCTACAACCGGGATATGTACGAGAAGGTCAAGGGGGAGCTGGCCCTGCACCCGGAGTCGGCCAACTGCCTGCTGCATCTCCTCTCGGTGGGCCGGCATCTGGAACGGGTGGCCGACCACGCCACCAACATCGCCGAGGACGTCATCTATCTGGTGGACGCGGAGATCGTCCGCCATACCCCGGAAGACTTCATGGAAGAGGACTAGAGCATCTCCCGGCGGCGGGCCATCTGCGCGCCGGCCTGGGCGGCGCCGGCCAGGCCGCAGCCGCTGTCCAGGATGATATGCACCGGGATGCCGGCCAGGAGTTCGGCCATCCGCCCCTTGCCGGTGAATTTTTTGATAAAGGCCGCCGGTTCGATGACGTCGAGAAGCCGGGGCAGGATGCCGCCGCCCAGATAGACCCCGCCGGTGGCAAGAAACTTGACCGCCAGGTTGCCCGCCTCGGCCGCCAGGATATCGAGAAAGATGGCCAGGGTCCCGGCGCAGACCGGGCAGTCTCCGGCCAGGGCATGGCCGACGATCAACGGCGTCTGGTCGGCAACCGCGGCAAGCTCGCCGGCCAATGCCGGCGAAACCGCCACCCCCTTGCCCTCGACCAGATACCGGAAGATATTGGCGATCCCCATCCCCGAGCAGACCTGCTCATAGCTGACATGGGCCAGCCTGCCCCGCAGAAAACGCAACAGCCCCTCTTCCTCGTCGCTGGTCGGGGCGAAATCCACGTGCCCCCCCTCCGAGGGATAGGGGCGATGGCGACGGCCGTCCCAGCAGAGGTACGCCTCGCCAAGACCGGTGCCGGGAGCCAGCACGGCGATACTGCCGTGCGGCGCGGGCGCCCCGCCGTTGACGGTGAACAGCTGCCCGACGCCAAGCGAGGGAACGGCCTGGGCGACCGCGACCAGATCGTTGAGCAGCGTCACCTCGCGAAATCCGAACCGGGCGATGAGCGCGCGCCGGTCGATGGTCCAGCCCAGATTGGTGAGGCGGGCGGTATCGCCCAGCACCGGCCCGGCGACCCCGAAGGCGGCCGTTGCCGGACGGTGGGGCGCCGCAGCCAGAAATTCGGCAAGCATCCCGGCGAGGTCCGGGTAATCGTGGCTTTGCAGCCGCTGCTCGGCCAGCACAACATAGTTGCCGCCGTCTTCCTCGCACAACGCCAGCAATGTCTTGGTGCCACCCAGGTCACCGGCCAGAAAATACGCCATTTTCACCCCCGCTGATCGCCAACGCCACGTTCATTCCCCTTGCCGCAAGCCGATGGCAATATACCATTGTCATCGCCCCCGTGTACAGACAAAGAGGCCGGCCGGCAACGGCCGTCATCCCGCCGCAACAACTGCAACAGCCAGGCAGGATACGATTAAAAGATCATTTTTCTCTTCTTTTCCGGGAAAAATATTGCCCGCCGGAAACATGGCGGTTACAAAATAAAGCAACCTTTAGGTTTTTGTAGGCGCTTGCCTATATAAGTAATTAACAGAATTCGTTCAAGTATTGCGGCGCAAAAGCCGTTCTATGACTAGACTGGCGGCAAAACGTGTCTGCCTCGCCGACAACGCCTTGAGTGCGCCGCCCACGGGGACAACCAGGACCATGCATCGATTATGAGAAAAATCGCCCTCGATAAAGTCAAAAGCGGCATGGTGATCGCCGCCGACATCTTCGACCACGAATTCGGCGGCGAACTGCCGATCATTGCCCGCGGGGTTGAACTGTCAAGCGCCTTTGTCGCGCGGCTGAAAGAACGCGGCATCACCGACGTGACCATCGTCACCCCGGAAGGCTACCGGGGCGCGCCGGGGGAAGTCCTGGCCCCGACCGAGGTCAAGGAGGACATCCTCTTTGACGGCAGCGTCGAACTGCACTGCGACGTGCCGTCGGAAACCAAGATCTCGGCCGGCGAAACCATCAATATCCACGGCAACATCGAACCCGGCTGCAACATCACCAGCGCCAGCGGCGAAGTGGTGATTGTCGGCAAGCTGCAGGGCGCCAACGACAAACACATCATCCTCAGCGCCGCCGAACGGGTCACCATCAAAAACACCTCCATCGAGCCGCTCACCGCCGTGGATATCCGATGTGTCGGCGACGTGGTCATCGACGGCGACATCACCGACAGCACCGTGGCCGCCAAGGGCCGTCTGCGCATCGAGGGGGTGGTAACCCGCTCCAAGATTTACAGCCAGACCAGAATCAGGGTCAAGGAGTGCGGCGACGGCCAATCCCTCTGTCAACTCCTGGTCAAGCCCAAGGAATGCAAGGAGCTTTTCCAGGAACTCCTGGCCATCGACAAGGCCCACGCCGCGCTGCTGCAGGAACAGCAGAGGCTGCAGAACACCATCGATCTGGTCAAGAAACTCGGCAAGGATATCGAAACGCTCCCCTACGAAAACAAGGTGCAGATGGCCATGGACATCAAGCGGTTCCGTGAGATCGCAGGCGACATCACCTCGGGGCAGAGCCGGAAGGAGATCGTCCGCAAGAATATCACCGAGGCCCTCGGCAGCAACCGGATCGTTATCACCCAGCAGGGCCACCCGCAAACCAAAATCACCATCGAGAACTACAGTCGGACTCTTGATGCCGCGGTCGACAAATCCGCCTTCTTTGTGCAGAACATGAAGGTCGAATGCAGCCCCTTGGGCGAATGATCCCATGGCGTGAACTGCCTGGACGCTTGGAGAAACAAACCATGAAAATGAAAGTGAAACACAGCATCGGATTCAAAATGGCCGTGGCCATGGCTGTCTGCCTGTTCGCGGTCATCAGTTTCTTTTCCCACACCAGCGTCAAACTGTCCGAGGAAAAACTGCTGTCGCTGGCCGAGGATGAGTCATCCAAGGTCAGCAGCGCCATCAAGAGCAGTCTTGAAAACGCCATGCTCGGCAACGAGGACGGCGGCATCCAGGTCATCATCGACTCCGTGGGCAAGGAAAACATGGTCCGCGACATCAAGCTCATCGACCTCGAGGCCACGGTCAAGTACGCCAAGAACCACAAGGACATCGATACCCAGCTCGACCAGTCGGCCAAGAGCTGCCGTCTCTGTCACGAAAAGGCCCAACTCAGCCACGACAACCTGACCGTGCTGTTCACCGACGAGAGCGGCGCCCGCGTGCTCCGTAACGTCAACCCGATCCACAACAAGGAACGGTGCCACGAATGCCATGACCCGGAAACCGACGTCCTCGGCAAGCTCCTGGTTGACTTCACCACCGACGACATCGACCAGATGGTGGTGGAAAACCGCCAGCTTCTCATCTATTCGGCGGCGGCCACCCTGCTCTCCTCGATCATCCTCTGCTTCCTGCTGGGCAATATCCTGGTCAAGCGGCCGCTGCGCAAACTGCTGATGAAGATGCAGTTCGCCGGCGACGAGGAGGCGGACGCCAACACCGTGGTCCGCGGCAAGGACGAGATCGACATCCTCGACAGCACCTATGATTCGCTGATGCACACCATCGAGGCGCGCAACCGGCGGATCAAGCAGCAGATGGAAGAACTGATGGCCCTGTTCAACGTCAGTGAAATCCTCAACAAGAGCGCCTCCATCAACGACAATGTCGACCTGATCCTGAAGGCGCTGAGCATCGGTTTCCACGTCCAGGAATGCGCCATCTTCGCGGTGGACCCCACCGGCAACCTGCAGGAGAAGGGGGCATACGGCATGGAGTCGGACCAGACCGCGATGGTGGTCTCCTGCCTGGCCGACCAACGGAAAACCATCGACCGGGGCGCCACGTTCATCGCCGACGGCTGCGAAAAACTGGCGAACTTCCTGGTCGTGCCGCTCAAGGCCTCCGGCAACACCGTCGGCGTCATCACCGTGCATGCGGTGACCGACATGGAGATCAACGACGAGGAGCTGCAGAAATCCTTTGCCATCATCGCCACCTCGCTGGCCCCGCATTTCCAGATCGGCCTCAACCAGGCGGCCAAGCAGGACATGCAGACAAGCCCCTTCAACGCCTTCATCACCACCATCGAAGACGAGATCAGCAAGATGCGCGAATACTTCGGCAACCTTTCGCTGACCCTGATCAGCGTCAAGGATTACAACAACCTCTGCGGCGAAAAGGGGGCCGCAGAGGCCTCCAACGCGGTGCAGAAGCTTGCCGTGTCGTTGTCGAAGAACATCCCCGTGGTGCACGAATGCAGCCGCATCGGCCTCTATACGGTGGCGGTCCTCCTGCCCATGCATGACAGCATGGAAGCGCCGGAGGTGATCAACGGCGCGATGCAGAAACTCGACACCGACCTTGAGCTGCGCATCAAGACCGCAACCTTTCCGGAAGACGGGGACAACGCCCTGGAGCTTCTCCACTCGTTGCGCTCGTAGTTGACCGGGCGGATCTCAGCCGTCGGCATAATGCCCGGCCGCAACCCATCCCGAAGGGCGCCATGGCACCTGCGGCAAACGACTCGCTGACAAAAGAGTACATCGCCGCCGGCACTTACCAGCTGGCGGAGGGGCAGCCGCGCCTGCTCACCGCCCTGCTCGGCACCTGTGTCGGCATCGCCATCTTCGACAAGCAGGCCGGGGTCGGCGGCCTGCTGCACCTCCTGCTGCCGGAACCCACCGGCGCCGCCCCCACCTGGCAACCCGTCAACTATGCCACCACCGGCCTGCCCCTCTTTCTGGAAACGCTCTCCCAGGCGGGCGCCGACCGGAAACGGTTGACGGCGGTGATCGCCGGCGGCGCCCTCTACGCCCCGATCTCCAAACAGGACCTGGAGATGGACATCGGCGGCCGCACCACCGAGGCGGCCATCCGAATCCTCCAAAAAGAACAGATCGCCATCATCAAGACGGAAACGGGCGGTTGCTGCGGCGCCTCCCTGACCCTCAACACCGCCACCTGGGAAACCGCGATCACCCCGATCTTCCAACCCCCAGGCGGGGCTCCCCATGAGGATTTTCGCCCCCCCACGGAGCACGAGCTCGACGCCGCCATCGCCCGGATCAGCCCCATCCCCCAGATCGCCCTCAAGATCATCCGCCTGATCCGGCAGGACAAGTACAGCATCAAGGACCTGGAGCCGGAGATATGGATCGACCAGGTGATCGCCGCCAAGGTGCTGCGTCTCTGCAACTCGGTTCTGGTCGGGCCGCATCAGCGGATCGACTCCATCGGCCGGGCGTTGGTGTTGCTGGGCGAAAATCAGCTGATCGAGTTGATCGTCTCCGCCGCCCTCGACACCTTCTACCAGCAGCGGGAGGGCGGCTATGCCCTGATGCGCGGCGGCCTGTATCGCCACTCGCTCTGCGTCGCCAACGCCGCCAAGATCATCGCCGCCTTCGCCGGCCGCACCGAAATCCATGTCCAGCGCGCCGGCATCGTCCGTGTCGGCGTCGAACGACAGATCCACCGCCTTCGTCGCGCCGGCGACACCGGCGCCCGCGAACAGTGCATCGTCCGCCGCGATCTGCTGGCCCATGATGACGATCTTGTCCCATTCGCCGCCTTCGGCAGCGCCGGCGACCTGTTTGACGCGCCGCGCCGCATCGATGAAGGCGTCCCGGTTCCCCCATACGAAGTAGATTTCGCAGAGCTTCGTGAGCAGGTCGAGCCTGTCGGCTTCCGCCGCGAGGGCACCGTTGATCAGGTCGGCCGCCTGG
>DHYT01000102.1 GCA_002415465.1 Desulfobulbaceae bacterium UBA5123 | reverse complement strand
CTCACCTCCTGGTTCCTGGCCGGCGTGGAACAGGAATGGATCAATGCCGCGACCCTGACCACAAGGCTGGCCGCCCTCGACCTCTCCCCGGCACAACTGCCGGTGCTGATCGACAAGATCCCCTGGCAGCCCCCGGAGTACGCATGAAGGAGCCGGCCATCACCTTGCTTCGCCAACCCGCCACCGTCGAGATCCCAGGCCTCGGCCCGGTGCTCTTCGCCCCCAGCCGCCGCGCCCGGCGGTTGATTCTGTCGATCCGCCCCTTCAAGGGGATTCGGCTCGCCATTCCCAACGGGGTCTCCATGGAGCGGGCCGCCGCGTTCCTCGACGCCAAACGTCACTGGCTGCTCGCGCATCTCCCCCGGGTCCGCCGAATGGAGGCGGAACTCAACGACCGCGCCGACACCCTGCCCGCCGTNNTGCGGGAACTGGCCCTCCGCCACGGCTTCGTCTACCAACGGGTAACCATCCGCAACCAGAAAAGCCGCTGGGGCAGCTGCTCGGCCAACAACAACATCAGCCTCAACATGAAGCTGGTGCTGCTGCCCCCGGAGCTGATGGAGTATGTGCTGCTCCACGAACTCCTGCACACCCGGATCAAGAACCACGGCCCCGCCTTCTGGGACGGTCTGGAGCGCCTGGCCGGCAACGCGCTGCAAAAACGGGCCCGGCTCAAGGCGTATCATCTGGCGGTGTTATGACAACGCCGGGGCTCGCTGAAAAAACCTCCCCGTCGCCACGCCGGTCTTCTTTGGTGTATACTGATTAATATCGGCAACGCCCGCCCTGTGCCGGGGGGCGCCGGGTGCCGATCATGGACGAATTCGACCAGTTCGCCATAACCCTTTTACCCGCGCCGTGGGAAAGGCGGCATAAAGGTTTTCGGTTTCTGTTCCGTGGCGGCGGCGACACAGACCGCCCCACCCTCCCGCAAGACTGACCGACAGAGGCGGCCATGGGTTGTTGCTACAAACTGGGGCCAGCGCCCCGCAAGCAAGACGCCATCCTTCCCAAGCATTACGTGCTGCCGGTCCGCGTCATCATCCTTGTCAGCCTGGCCGCCACCAGCATCTACGCCCTTCTGCACCTCGCCGAGCTCTCCCCCCTCTTCCTGCTCGGCTTCACCCTGCAGCTCACCATCGCCGCCCGCGCCCTGAGCGAATGCCGGAAGAGCGTGGCCTATCACCGGTCCCTGGCAAGATTCGAGGAGGAGATATCCTCCCATTCCTGACCCGCGCGCCCCCGCCTTTTGCCGTTGACACCTTGCGGCCGCCGGTGTACTCCATCGTCATGCAACAAACCCCCTTCGCCCCCAACATCGGCTGAACGGCCCGTGGTCCGGTCATCGCCCATGCCGCCCGTCGCCTTCTTCGCCTACGGCACCCTGATGCTGGCCGAGATCATGACCATGGTGACCGGCCGGGAGTTCTGCGCCCAGGAGGCGGTTCTCGTAGGTTTTCGGCGGTTTCGGCTGCGCGGGGAGGGGTATCCAGGGATATGCCCCGAGAGCGGGGCGGCAACGACGGGGCGTCTGTATCAAGGGATCGACCAGGAAACCCTGCGACTGCTCGACGCCTTTGAAGGGGAGCAATATCGACGGCAAACGGTGACGGTGCGGACAACGGACGGCCGGGAATGGCGCGCGGAGACCTATCTGCTCGCCGAAGGATGGCGTGAGGCCCTGAGCGGCGAGGGGTGGGACCCGGCCTGGTTTCTCGCCAACCACCGGGACGCATTCATCCGGGCCTGCGAGCCTTTTCGGGCGCCGACGGCCAACAAGGCTTCCTCCTAGAATCCCTCTTCCGGTCCGGGTGCCAACCCGGCCGGGCTCTCCGCCGGCGCGGCCTGCCGCCGCGCCATCAGCAACCCCGATTCCAGCAGCATCCAGCCCTGCAGCAACAGAATCAGGCCGCTCAAGACGGCCAGCAGGATGTTCCCCTCCGCCCACAGCCGACGCCCGCCGGCAACCAGCGCCCACACCGTGATCACCACCATGAACAGCATCGGCGGCACCGCGAACCACACCGGCCGCCGATCCCGGATGAGATAGGAGATCACCGCCAGCAGGGCAAGGCCCGCCAGCAGCTGGTTCACCGCCCCGAAGATGGGCCAGAGGGCCATCGCCCCCTTGCCGTCGCCCGAGTAGAAGGCCAGGACCATGGCCGTGCCGACCGCGATCAGGGTGGCGGGCCAGCGCCCGGCCAGCCGCGGCAGCCCCGCCCCCTCGGCCAGTTCCGCCACCACGTAGCGCTGGATGCGGGTGGCGGTGTCCAGGGTGGTGGCGGCAAAGGAAACCACGAACACCCCCATCACGGTCACCGCCAGCGCCCGATCCAGGCCGACGCTGGCGATCATGTTGGCCGCCCCCTCGACAAAGGCGGCAAGCTTGGCGCCAAGCCCGTTGGCGGCCGACCACGATCCGTAATGATCATAAAACGCGCTGCCGCCGGTGCGCATCATGCCGTCATGCCCCTCGATCCCCATGCCGATGCCGGCGGTGCAGGCGATGAGCACCAGCACCGCGAGCCCCCCTTCAAAGAGCATGGAGCCGTAGCCGACAAAGAGCGCGTCCGACTCCCGGTACAACTGCTTGGAGCTGGTGCCGGAACTGACCATGGCATGAAAGCCCGAGACCGCGCCGCAGGCGATGATCACGAAGAGGAAGGGCAGGAGGTCGGGCGCGCCGGCCGGATGGGGCACGTAGGCCGGCGCGACGATCACCGGCCGGGCCACCGCCACCCCGACCGCCAAGAGCCCCATGGCGATGAGCAACTGATGGGAGTTGAGGTAATCGCGGGGCTGCAGCAGCCGGTCCACCGGCAGCGCCGAAGCGATCGCGGCATAGCCGAAAAGGGCCAGCATCCAGACCAGCACCGGGCTCAACCCGAGCACCGCCGGCATCCGAAACGGCAGATACACCCCCGCATACACCGCGCCGTACATCAACACCACCCCGACAATGGAGAGGGCCAGCAGGTTGCCGCCCTTCACCCGCACCCGGTAGCCGAGCCAGAGGGCGACGGGCACCTCGATCCAGACCGCCAGCACCGAGTTGGGATAGATGTTGAACAGCACGGCGATGATCAGGGCGAAGATGGCGATGACGATCCACAACTCGAAGAAGATGATCACGAAGAAGAGGCGGCGGACCCGGACGGAAACGGTCTTGCCGATCACCTCGGCAATGGAGCGGCCGTCGTTTCTGATCGAGAGCACCAGCGCCCCGAGATCATGCACCGCCCCGATCAGCACCGGCCCCAACAGCACCCAGACCAGCGCGGGCAACCAGCCCCAGATCACGCCGATGGCCGGGCCGACTATGGGGCCGGTGCCGGCGATGGAGGTGAAATGATGGCCGAACAGAACATCCTTGGCGGTGGGGACAAAATCAACGTCGTCCCGCAATCGGTGCGCCGGGGTCGGCCGGTGGTCGTCCAGGCGGAAGATCCGGGCGGCGAGATAGCGGCCATAGGTGTGATAGGCGAGCAGATAGAACAGGAAACAACACAGCGCGAGCAGAAGAGAATTCACCGCCATTACCTCGTTGACGTTCATTTGAATGACAAGACGAGGCCATCGTAACAGATTCGCATGGCCCCTGCAAAACTCCCCGACCGCCGCCGATATTGACTATTCCGCCATATCTCGCTAGATTGGCCCCATTCCCCCGTCAATCCTCAACGAGGTACTCGTCTTGCCTTCCCAGCCCCTGCATCCGGAAAAACTTCTGACCCCCTGCCTCGGCGCCTTTCTCCAGTTCGATGTCATCCTCGGCGAGATCGACGCCAATCTGGACCGGGTGGCGGCGGGACTGCGGGAACTCGCCCCCGCGTCGCCGGCCATCGTCGCCCTGCCGGAGCTCTGGGCCACCGGCTTCGCCTATGCGCGTTTGCCTGCGCTCAGCGCCCGCACCCCGGAAATCCTCGCCGCCCTCGCCAGGCTGGCCGGCCATCACCGCATCCTGCTGGCCGGCTCGCTTCTCGAAGCCGAGACCACCGCCGCCGGCGTCCGCTACCACAACACCCTCTACATCTCCGGCCCGGACGGGGTTCTCGGCAGCTACCGCAAACAGCGGTTGTTCGCGCCCATGGCAGAAGACCAACATTTCTCGCCCGGCGACCTGCCGCTCCCCATCACCACGCCGCTTGGCGCTGTCGCCCCGCTGGTCTGCTACGATCTCCGCTTCCCGGAACTGGCCAAGGGCATGGCCGGACAGGGGTCGTCACTGCTCATCATCAGCGGGCAGTGGCCGCTGGCCCGGATCGGAAACTGGCGCACCCTGGTCCAGGCCCGCGCCATCGAAAACCAGATGTTCGCCATCGCCTGCAACCGCTGCGGCACAACCGGCGACACCGTTTTCGGCGGCCACTCCATGATTGTCGGCCCGGACGGCGCCATCCTCGCCGAGGCCGGGGAGGAGGCGGCGGTGGCCGGCGTTGCGCTCGATCCGGCCCTGCTTGCCGCGACTCGGCGGCGCTTCAACACCGTCGGCCCCCGCCCCTACCCCCCCCACGACCAGAAAAAAACCGCCACCCTGGACGAGTTGCAAACAATCGTCCGCAACCACAAGGCGGNNCCTCCACCCCGGCCACGTCACCTACCTGGAGGCGGCCCGCAGCCTGGGCGACTGCCTGATCGTCGGCCTCAACAGCGACAGCTCGATCAAGGCCATCAAGGGGCCGGAGCGGCCCATCAACCGCGAAGCGGACCGGGCCCGCCTGCTGGCGGCCTTGGGCTGCGTGGATCACGTGGTGCTTTTTTCGGAAGAAACGCCGCTGAAGGTCATCACCGCCCTGCTGCCCGATGTGTTGATCAAGGGCGGCGACTGGGCCATCGACCAGATCGTCGGCGGCAAGGAGGTGACGGCGGCGGGCGGGATGGTGGCGAATATCCCGCTGGTGGAAAATTTCTCCACCACCGCCCTGATCGCGCGCATCCGGCAACCGCAAGGGTAGCGACTCAAAGATCCTCGGGCCGGGGGCAGATCCGTCGCCAGCCCGCGGGCAGGTCCGCGGGCGCCAGGCCCAGTTCGACCACAAAAGCCTCAAGATCCTCGGCGCAGCAGTTGAGCGAGGTTGGGGCGCCGCCTTCCACCTCGGCCACCTCCCGGACCAGAAAGGCGCGCAACGCCGCCGCGATCTCCCGCCGCAGGGGGGCGATCGCCTCGTCCAGTCCCTGCCGGCGGCAGAACTCCTGGCACCGCCGCCAGTTGGCCTTGCCGCGCGCCACCCCGCGATAGATGCGCTTCCGGCGGTTGCCGGGATCGAGATCCCGGAGAAGCATCCAGCGGAAACGCGCCAGCGCCGAATCCCGGAGACGGGCGATATCACTGGCATCCAGGGCCAGCAGCGGCCCATCGGGGTCTTCCTGCAGGTAATGGAGCGCGGCATGAAAGGCGACCTCCGGAATCTCCCCCGAATCCCCGAGCAGCAACACCTCGTCGCACAGATATCTTTCCTTATCGGCCACGGTGCCAAGACCTCTCTGTTTGCATACGCCACCCGGTATTGAAAATTTTTTTTGCCATCGACGACAACGGCAAATCATCCATATTTAGCGGTGCGAAGCGATTTCGCCATACCACGGATTGTAATTTCCGCCCATCCAGGAGAATCGACGAAGGGTCGCTGCCACCCTCCCCGCATTTTCCATTAAAGAGAAAAGACCATCATCCCGATAGGTTATAAAAATCCAAGGTGACAGGACCCGAAACGCCGGCCGCAGATACGGTACGAATAGAGAAGCACCAACATTAACCAAGAGAGATTGGATATGCAACCCTCGCCCACCTTTCCGACCGGCGCTGGCGCCGCCTCCGGCCGGCAGCGCAGATTCCCGGCGGCCGCGTTCCTGATCCTCCTGGCATGCCTGCTCCCCGCCCCGGTTTTCGGCCTGCAACCGCAGGCTGCACCGGCGGCCGCGCCGGTGGAGATAACCCATGAGGCGACCGGCCTTGCCGGCTCCGTCGGCCTGATGGCCCAGGAACTCGCCGATCACCTCGCCGATGCCGACCCGCAGGCAGGGGAACTCGCCGACGGGATTGCCGTCTGCACCTTCGTCGAACTCAAGAAACTGACCCGCACCTCCTCCTTCGGCCGCTATCTGGCCGAACAGCTGATGAACGAATTTCAACAACGCGGCTACACGGTGGTGGAGATGCGCAAGTCCACCAGCCTCATGATCCAGGAACAACGCGGCGAGTACGGCCTGTCCAGAAACCCGGCGGAGTTGAGCCCCACGGTGACCGCCGGCGCCGTCCTTACCGGCACCTACACCCTGGCCGGAGATTCCGTGCTGGTCAGCGCCAGAATCATCAACAACCGCAATGCCGCCATGCTGGCCAGCGCCACCTTGATCTTCCCGCGCAACCAGGTGGTCAGCTCCCTGCTGGCCGACCGGGCCTCGGCCCGGACCGGCGAGAGGGAGGTTGTGTACATGAAAAAACTTGAACTATAATGGTTATGCAACTTTTCTTATCAACGAAACAGCAAGAGAACATCTGAAGGCTTCCAGGGAGGAACAGAGATGAAAAAATCCATCACCCACACAGCGATTTGCGGCATCGGGCTGGGATTGCTGATGAACAGCGGTTGCGCGACAATGCCTTTCTTCGATACCAACAAGGCCGCGATGACGAAACCGGTGCCGGTAGCGGAACCGGTGGTAACGGCTCCGGCCGCCACCGCCGCCGAAGCGGTGGCCAAGCCTGCGCCGACCGCGGCAACCACGCAGGGCGCCGCCGTTCCGCCAACCCCGAAGGCCCCGGAACCCGCCGCTGCTCCGACCCCGGAACCAGCCGTCGCCCCAAACCATGAACCGGCGTCTCCTCCCCCGTCGGCAATGGCAAAAACCTCTCCCGCCGTCTACAAATACGCGCCGGACTCGTCAAACTCCCTGGGCACCGAAAAACAGCTGTCGGAATACTGCCGCGAGATCGCCGGCAAGGTCTACTATGAACTGAAGCAGAACGGCGAAAAACACCTCACCGCGCGCGTGGCCGTGGTCGACGCCGTTCCCCTCTCCGATCTCAAACGTGAAACCGAGTTCGGCCGCCTCATCTCCGAATACATGCTGACCGATCTCGCCGATCGGGGGCTCAAGGTCACGGAACTGCGCCTCGGCAAGGAGATCAGCATCCTGCCGCAGACCGGCGAATTCATCCTTTCCCGCAATATCGGCGAACTGGCCACCGACTCGCCGATGCTGGATTACGTCCTGGTCTCCACCTTCTCCAACACCAGAAAAACCCTGATCCTGCAAGGTCGTCTGGTCGCCCTGCAAAGCGGGCTGGTTGAAACATCCTGGCGCTATACCCTGCCGCTGAACCGGGAACTGCTCGGCCTCTTCCACTCGCCGGAACAGCCGTTCACCATTGCCGTCAACGGCATGAACCGCTAGAATACGACCTCAACCAACGGACGATAAGGATATCCCCATGCGCACCCCATCAAACACCCTGTCGCACCTGATTTTCATGGCCTGCCTGCTCGCCTCCCTCTGCATGCCGTTGACCGCCCTTGCCGCCATAACCATGGACGACCAGAACGCGACGGCCACGGACAACGGTATCGGCACAGAGGCCAACTACTCGTCGCTCACGGCCCTGGTGAACAACATCTGCGACGACGCCATTGTACGCTTCGGCAGTTTTTTCACCCCGGCCTCGGTAACCGTGCACCCCTTCGTGACCATCGATGATTCCCCCAGGGGCCTCTCCTTGCTCGGCGTCGTCCTTGCCGATCAGATGCTGGCGATGATCAACAACGAAACCAGCACCCGGTTCGCCCTGCATCACAGCCCCACCGAAACCCAGGAGCTGACCGGGCTGATCCAGGAAATGGACGGGTATCTGCGGATCCACATCAAGGGCCGCAACGAACATGGTGAAAAACGCTCCCATGTGGTAGCCGTTGAGATGTCCGAGCCCCTTTACCGGGCGCTGCATACAGCCGTCTCACCGGAAAAAAGCCACTAACGGCCCATAGTCATTACCCTCTGGCCCGCCACAGGGTCTACAGCGACAAGCGGATGATACGCCATGGCTGACGAAGAAAAAAGCAACTCTGCCGAAATAGACGACTGGCTGGATGATTTTGAAGAAGCGGACAAGACCGGTGCGCAAATAGACCAGTCCGATCTCGACGCCTTGTTCAGCGGCGACGACGCCGCGGCGACGACGCCGGCCCCAGCCGCCCCGGCCGCAGCCCAGCCGGCGGACAACGGCCCCATCGATCAATCGGCCATCGACGCCCTGTTCGGCGACGAGGCACCAGCGGCCGCGCCCGCCCCGGCGGCCCCGAGCGGCGGCGACGCCATCGATCAGTCGGATATCGACGCCCTGTTCGGCGATGTGGCCGGCGACGAAACCCCTGCGGCCGCCGCCCCGGCAGCCCCGAGCGGCGGCGACGCCATCGATCAGTCGGACATCGACGCCCTGTTCGGCGATATGGCCGGCGACGCCCCCCCTGCCGCCGCGGCCGCCCCGGCGGCCCCGAGCGGCGGTGACGCCATCGATCAGTCGGATATCGACGCCCTGCTCAGCGGCGGCGATGCCCCGGCGGCTGCCCCGTCTCCGGCAGCGGACGACAGCGGGCCGGTCAGCCAGGATGACATCGATGCCCTGTTCGGCGATACCGCTGCCCCAGCCGCCCCCACCACCGCGGCCGGACCGTCGCCCGCGGCGGACAGCGGCCCCGTGGATCAGTCTGAAATCGACGCCTTGTTCGGCGACATGGACAGCGGCACCATCGATGCAGGCGCCGGCAGCCAGGGCGCCGAGGATCTCGATCAGCTCTTCAACGAATTCAATGACGCCGGCGGCGGCGAGAGCAAGGCGGTAAAGACCGAGGAAGTCGATTTTACCGAACTGCTTGATGAAGACAAGGGCGGAGAAGAATCCTTCACCCTTGGCGAGGAGGATTTCAGCCTCAGCGCCGACGACTTCACCCTGGGGACGGAAGATTCCTCCTCCGGCGGTGAAACCATTGACGCGGAAGCGCTCTTCGGCAACGATGAAGAAACCCAGGCACTGCCGGATTTCCTGGCGGCCGGGCCCAGCGGCGAGGAAACCATCACCCCCATGACCGAGAAAAAAGGCAAAAAGGGCCTCCCCATCCCCGCATTCCTGAAAAATAAAAAGGTTATCGGCACGGCGGCCACCTTGAGTGTCGCCCTCCTTGTCGGCGGCTACCTGTACCTGCACCCCAACGAAAAACTGGCCATTGTCATGCCGGAACCACCGCAGGAAGCGGCGACCAAGGCCCCGGAAGCGGCCAATACGCCTCCCCACGCCATCGGCTCGGAATACAAAATGCCGGCCGACGGCGGCGCGCTCGCCATCCTGCTCACCGCCGAGGACAAGGAAGGCGACCAGCTCAGCTATGAAATCACCAACGCCCCGGCGCACGGCAGGATATCCGGCGAACCGCCGCGCATCACCTATCTGCCCAACAACAACTTCCCCGGCGAGGATCGCTTCACCTTCCTGGCCCGTGACGGCCATGGGGCGAGCGCACCCACCGAGATCCTCATCACCGGCCCGAAACTCGCGGAACCGGCCGCCGTCGTCACGGCCGCCGCCAAGCCGAAACCGGCCGGCATCGGGGCCAAAAACATCACCCTCTCCATGCGCAGCACCGAAAGCCTGGAACTCGACTGGCGGAAAATCTGGCGCGAGGCGAACAACGCGCCTTTCGGCAAGAATGTCGGCGTCCAGCTCCTCGAAACGAAACTGCACGGCCAATTGACCAAAATCGGACCGGGGCTCCATCATTACCGGCCAGATCCCTATTTCAGCGGGTCCGACAGCATCAAATACCGGTTCCACAGGGGCAAGACCCTTTCCAAGATCCGTGAAATCCGGCTGGTGGTGACCCTGGGCGCGCCGCCCCCGCAAATCCGCCTCGGTTCGTTGGCAAAGGCATATCAGGTCGGCGCGCGGGTGGTCGTGGACGCCAGCGCCACCCGCGATGATAAACGGGAGAGCCTGCGCTTCAACTGGGAGCAAACCGCCGGCACGCCGGTCCGCTTCAAGACCCTGAACGACGAAGGCTCCATTGTCTCCTTCATTATGCCATCCTCATTCTCCAATACCACCGCGACGGGACCGGAAATCATGGTGACCGCCATCGACGACAGCGGCCAGGAGGATCAGCGAAAAATTACCATCCGCACCGTGCCCAGACAACGCGCCGCCCTCTGGCGGGGTGTCGCCAACGACGGCGGCGTCATCGCGGTGGAGCCGGATTGCCCGCAGGGCCGATGCCCTGGCGAGATGCTGCCCTGGCCCTATCCGAATTAAGCGCGCCACCAACCGCAGCCCCGAAAACAAGAGAGGGAGACCGCCAACCGGCGGCCTCCCTCTCTTGTTTTCACACCACGCCTGCGCGCTTGCCGGCGGCTTACTTGAGGATCTTGCGCATCGCGCTGATTACCTCTTTGTAGTCGGGCTTGCCGAAGATGGCCGAGCCGGCGACAAAGATGTTGGCGCCCGCCTCGGCGGTCGCGGCCAAGGTCTTGGGACCGATGCCGCCGTCCATCTCGATGCCGGTGGCAAGGCCGCGCTGATCGATCATCTCCTTGAGCCTGCGGATCTTGGGGATTGCCGAAGGGATGAAGGACTGCCCGCCGAAGCCTGGGTTGACGCTCATCAGCATCACCAGATCAAGATCCTCCAGCACATAATCGAGGCTCTCCAGGGGGGTGGCGGGGTTCAACACCGCCCCCGCCTTTTTCCCCAGATCCTTGATCGCCTGGATGGTCCGGTGCAGATGGCGGCAGGTCTCGACATGGACGGTGATCCAGTCGGCGCCGGCCTTGGCGAAGCTGCTCAGGTAGCGATCCGGTTCCGAGATCATCAGATGGACATCCAGGGGCAGGTCGGTGATCTTGCGCACCGCCTGCACCACCAGCGGACCAATGGTGATATTGGGGACGAAGTGGCCGTCCATGACATCTATATGGATCACATCGGCCCCCGCCTCGGCCACCGCCGCAATCTCCTCGCCGAGCCGCGCAAAATCGGCGGAAAGGATGGACGGCGCTATCATATTCTTTTGCATCATCTTCCTTACTCCTCTTCCGACGGCGTTGCCCCCGCAGCCGCAGGCGCTGTCTGCGCCGGCTCCGCCGGGGTTGCCTCGGTTGCATTCAGGGTGTCCGGCGCAGCCGCCGGCGCGGACTCCGCGCCGACACTGACCATCACATAGTTATCCGGTTGAATATATTTGCGGGCGACCTCCCGCACCTGCTCGGCGGTGACCTCTTCCACCGCCCGCACATAACGGGTGCCGAAATCCAGCCCCAGCCCATAGGCCTGGTCCAGCGCCGCCTCAAGGGCCTGGGCGCTGTGGGTTTGCAGGCCAAGCTCGTAATGGCCGACCACCACGTTCTTGGCCTTCTGCAATTCCGCCTCCCCCAGCGGCTCCTCCCGCACCCGGTACAACTCCCGCCACATCGCCTTCACCGCCTCCGCCTTTTTATCGGGGCTGGTGCCGATATAGATGCCAAAGGAGCCGGTATCGATCCCCTGCAGGGAAAAGGAGGAAAGGCTGTAGGCCAGGCTCTGCTTGTCGCGCAGCTGGGTGAACAGCCGGCCGCTCTGCCCGCTCAAGGCCGTATCCAGAACCTCCAGGGCGTAGCGGTCGCCGCTGGTCAGGGTAGCGCCGAGGAAGCCGATGATCACGTGCACCTGCTCCTTGTCGCGGTCGATGTTGACGATCTTGGGCGCCGATGGCGGATCCGGCGGCAGGATCTCGCCCCCGCCGGTGGCGGCAACGCCGCCGGCCCGCCAGTCGCCGAAGAGGCCGGCGACGATCTTATGCACCTGCGCCGCTTCCACGTCGCCGGCAACGGCGATGACCATCCGGTCGGGACGGGCATACTCCCCGTAGATCTTCTTGAGTTCGCTGGTCGACATGTGGGCGAGCACCTCTTCGGAGCCCACCGTGTTCAGGCC
>DHYT01000079.1 GCA_002415465.1 Desulfobulbaceae bacterium UBA5123 | reverse complement strand
AACCATTTTACCGTACCTTCAGCCATTGTAATACTCCTTTGCAGCCAGGACCGTTTCAGGACCGTTTGATAAATGGAGCCGACCCGCATGCGCCTTGATCGGCTGACAGCGTTTGTTTGCGTTACGTTACTCCTTGCTCCGGCCGTGTAATATCCGGCAACCTGCAAATTGTGTTCTGCAAACAATACTCCGCATCACGTTCGGGAAACCCTAGCACATAGTTTTTTGAAAGGCGAAGGGTTTTTCTGTCGTTGTAGGTTTTGTTTTTTTAACCTATGGGCGGGATTGCGAGGGGGTGCGGCCGCGTGATCAGCTGGCGGGGGTCAGCCGCATGCTGATGTCGACCGCCGGGGCCGAGTGGGTGAGGGCGCCGATGGAGATGAGGTCGACGCCGCTTTCGGCAATCGCTCTGACATTGCCGAGTTTGACGCCTCCCGATGCCTCGAGCAGGGCCTTCCCCTTGGCGATGGCGACCGCTTCCCGCAGCTGCGCGGGGTTCATGTTGTCGAGGAGGATGATGTCAACGCCGCAGGCAAGACATTCCCGGACCTGATCAATGCTTTCCGCCTCGACTTCGATTTTCAAGGTGTGGGGGGCCAGGCTTCTGGCGCGGGCAACGGCTGCCGAGATGGAGCCGCAGGCGGCGATGTGGTTATCCTTGATCAAGACCCCGTCGGCAAGGTTGAAGCGATGGTTATGACCGCCGCCCGCCCGCACCGCATACTTTTCGAGGGTGCGCAGGCCGGGGGTGGTTTTTCTGGTATCGACGATTTTTACCGGCAGTGGGGCGACCGCGGCGACGAAATCGGCGGTGAGGGTGGCGATGCCGGAGAGTCTCTGGGCCAGGTTCAGGGCAACCCGCTCCGCTTGCAGGAGATCGGCGACCGGTCCCTTCGCGACGAGGAGGATGTCGCCGTTTTTGACACGGGTGCCGTCGGCTGCGGTGTCGGTGATCGTGACGGCCGGATTCTGAGTGGTGAAGACCTGTGCCGCCACGGTTTCCAAGCCTGCGGCGACAAAGGGCTCCTTGGCGATGAAGCGCGCCTCGCCCGTTTCGGCGCCGGTGAAGATGACGGCGGTGGTGATGTCGCCCGTACCGATATCCTCGGCCAGAAAACCTTCCAGGGTGCGTTGCAGTTGCAGACGGTCCATTGTGTACCTGCCGGATATCCCTTAAGTTAATTCTTTCTCTTGTCCAGGCAGGCCTGGAGCCGGTCGAAGAGGGTGTTCAGTTCCGGCTTGGTGACCTGATCGTCGGCACCGACCGTTTCGCCCTTGTTGCGGAGGCCGTCGCTGATCATCGAGGAGAAGAGGATGACCGGGATATTCTGGTAAGCGGCCTGTTCCTTGATTTTCAGGCAGAGATGATGGCCGTCCATCCGCGGCATTTCGATGTCGGTGATTACCGCCAGGACCTTTTTTGTAACGGTGCCTTCCTGGCGGAGCCGTTCCAGGTATTCCCAGGCGGCCTGGCCGTCGTTGTGGATGATTACCTTGAGCCCGGCCTGTTCCAGGGTGAGTTGGAGTTGATGCCGGATGGTGGATGAATCCTCGGCGATGACCACGAGTTTGTCCCGGTCGTCGCCTGATTGCTGCATCGTCGCGTGGGCCGGCGCGTTCTGGAGATCCATGGAGGGGTCGATGGCCGCGGTTATCTTTTCGAAATCCACCATCTGGATAACCTGGTCATCCATCAGGCAGATGCCGGTGATGCTCTGGTTGTCGGCGAGGATTGCCGGCGGCGAGAGTATCTTGGTCCAGGAGACGCGATGCACCTTGTCCACGCCGTGCGTGGTAAAGCCGAAGGATTTGCCGTTGATCTCCGCCACCACGACAACCCATTTAGCCAACGCCTCCTCCGAACGGTCAGGCTGGTAGTCGAACCATCGGCACAGATCGGTGAGGGGGATGGTGCGGTCGCGGAGCAGGAATACCCCATCGACGCAGTGCGGCGAATCGGGCGTCTCGGTGATTTTTTCCGGCATCGCCACGAGTTCCCGTACCTTGGCGGCATTGATGCCGTAAAAGGTTTTGGTGGATTTGCCGGAGACGGGATCGAGCCATTGCAGGTAAAAGGTAATGATTTCGAGCTCGTTGGTGCCCGCTTCGACAAGGATCTTGCTCTGGGTGGCAGCGGTTTGCGCCATGGTGTTCTCTCCGGGGGATTAGGGGGGGATTGGAGGAGGATGACCGATAGAAATTTATACAATGGATCGGGGGAAAGAGCAAATCATCATGCGACTACTTATGGTACTGGCTGCCGGAACGGATTGAACAGGCGCGATAGAGCTGTTCCAGCAGGATCAGGCGCGCCATCTCGTGGGTAAAGGTCATCGCCGACAGGGAAAGCATGCAGTCGGCCACTTGCCGGATTGACGGAGCCAGTCCCAGCGGCCCGCCGATGATGAAGGTGATCTTCCTGCACCCCTGCTCTTCCCATTGCTGCAGGAGTTTCGCCAGCTCTTCGGAGCTTGCCTGGCGGCCGGCCGGGTCAAGGGCGACGATCATGGTCGGTTGGCTGCAGCTTGCCAGCAGGCGGTCGGTTTCCTCTTCCTTGATTTTTTTCTCGGATTCGCCGCTGCCCCATTTTTTTTCCTTGAGGATGCGGATTTCGACCTCTGCATGGCGGGCGAGTCGCTTGCGAAAGTCATCGATGCCGGCGGCAAGGTATGTTTCCTTGGTCTTGCCCAAAAACAACAGTTCAAAACGCATGCAGGGGCCCGCGTCAGCTTCCGGCTTGCTTCTTGTGCCTTTCGATCAGTTCGGCAAGCTTGCGCTGGAATCGGCCATAATCGGATAATCTGATCCCGGGGCAGGAATCCTTGATGGCCGAGAAGTTGGCTTGGTCGGTGAGGATGCTCGGATGCAGCGGCCACTGTCGGCAGCGCCACGGTCGGGCCGGATGGATGGTGCAGCCGTCATTATAAAAGATGCAGTGGCCGTTTTCGATCTGCATCTGGATCACCTTGCCGGTTACCCGCAAGTATTTTTGGATCACCTCTTCTTCGCTCATCTTGAAATGAGCAACCATGCGGGCAAGATCTTCCGGGGTGAGGGATACGGTGGTTTCGCCGTGGCAGCAGTGGCCGCAACGACGGCATTGAAAGATTTCCTTTTCCAATGTTGGGAGGCTCCTTGGTCGGGTTACGGATATCCGGACAGGGATGTTCGGTTGCAGGTTTTTGTCGATCGCAGTGGCGATTGGCGCCAGAATGGGTCGTATTGTCCGAATTCAACGTTATGTACAACGATGCAGCGGAGTTGACAATGAATAAAGCGTGAATCCGGCAGATTATCCTGCCCGGGGGGCTGCAACTGGTCAGGCGGAGCCGGACAGGTCGCCGTAGAGGGAGATGTCGATGCCGTAAATTCTGGCCGCTTCCTTCCATTTGCTTTGGTCCGGGGTCGCGAAGAGTATCTTGTCACTGCCGGGGACCGTCAGCCAGCCGTTGTCGGTGAGTTCATGTTCCAGCTGATCCGGCCCCCAGCCGGCGTAACCCAGGGCGAAGAGATAGTGATCAGGGCCCTGGCCGGCGGCTATTTTTTCGAGAATGCCGGGGTCGCGGGACATGATGACGGTGTCGCTCACCTGGAGATATTCTGCGGGGCAATAATCGACGGTGTGCAGAAAAAAGCCGGCCCCCGGTTCCACCGGGCCGCCCATGTAGACCTGCGGCAAGGGCGTGGCCGGGCTTGGCAGGTTGGCGCCCCGCAGGATATCCGCCATGCTGATCTCGGCGATGGGTTTGTTGATCACCAGGCCCATGGCGCCGTTGGCATCATGGGCGCACAGGTAGATTACCTGTTCTTGAAAGCGGGGATCCGGCATCCGGGAGGTGGCGATGAGAAAATTGCCTTTGAGGCTGTGCATGTTTCTGCTCGCGCGTGTTTGCGATCGATGGGCACGTGGTATTGCAATGCGCCGGTTTTGCACCTAATCTAGCTTGCCCCTGGCTCGGCGTCAAGGCGGATGTGGCCGGTGCGCCCTGGTTGGCCGGGTAATGTGAAGTCCTCCCAAAAAGGGATAGAATTTCTCAATTCATCTGTGCTAACGTAACGATGTTACTTTTGCAAGCGTGACGCGCGGGAAAATCAATAACGGCATACCTCCGAGATAAAGGGTTATTTCATGCATATAGATGTTTCAAGAGAGTTGGACCGGGTAATTCACTCAGATCATCACGATCCGTTTCAGGTGCTGGGCTACCATGTCCTGGATCATGACCCGGAACATGCCATCATCCGGGCTTTTTTGCCTCACGCCGAGTCCGTGCGGCTGCTTCTCGGCGAGAAGCGGCTCGATATGTACAAAATGCGCGACGAAGGGTTGTTTGAGATCGTTATCGACGCCGGCACGGACGCCACCCCTGCATACCGGTATGAGGTTTCGTGTTACGACGGCCTGGTGCGGGAGATCCATGATCCGTATTGCCATCTGCCCCTGATGAGTGAGTTTGACCGTCATCTCTTTAACAGCGGCACCCATTATGAGTTGTACAACAAGTTGGGCGCGCATGACGCGGTCAGCGGCGGGGTGATGGGCACGGTCTTCAGGGTGTGGGCGCCCTCGGCCCGCCGGGTGAGCGTCATCGGCGATTTCAACTTCTGGGATGGACGCGTTCACCAGATGCGGGTGTTGGGCAGCGCCGGGGTCTGGGAGCTTTTTATCCCCGGCGTGCATCAGGGGGAGGCGTATAAATTCGAGATTCGCACCGCCAACATGGATCTGCTTGAAAAAGCCGATCCTTTTCAGGTTACCGCCGAGTTGCGGCCCAAAAGCGCCTCCATCGTCTGGAACATCGATACCTATCAGTGGCAGGATGAGAAGTGGCTTGAGGCGCGCAAAAAATGTTCCCCCTACGACGGGCCGATGTCCATCTATGAGATACATCCAGGCTCCTGGCAGCGTGACCCGTCCGATCCGGGGCGCTTCCTGAGCTTCCGGGAAATGGCGGACAGCCTGATCCCCTATCTCAAGGACATGGGCTTCACCCATGTCGAGCTGATGCCGGTGATGGAGCACCCCCTGGATGAGTCATGGGGCTATCAGGTGACCGGGTATTTCGCGGTGAGCAGCCGTTTCGGCACCCCGCAGGATCTCATGTATTTTGTTGACCAGTGCCATCAGCACAACATCGGCGTGATCCTCGACTGGG
>DHYT01000035.1 GCA_002415465.1 Desulfobulbaceae bacterium UBA5123 | reverse complement strand
GCCCACGATGCCGGGGCGACGATCTGCCCGGCGATGCCGTCCTTCTATCATCAGCCGCAGAGTATTGCCGAGCTGGCGCGTGCTTTTGCGGTGCGGATCTGTGATCAGCTTCATGTTAACGTACCCGGCGTCAAGCGCTGGGGAGATTGAATCGTTGGAATGCGGGTAGGAAAGAGATGATAAAAAAGATCGCCATATTGCTTGAGATGATCAAGTTCGAGCACACNNTCGGCTGGGTGGTGCTGGCCATGGGCGGGGCGCGGACCAGCGCCATGGGCTTTAACCGCATCGTCGATGTGGAGTTCGACAAGAAAAATCCCCGCACCGTCGATCGCGCCCTGGCCGCCGGCACGGTGAAGATGAGCGAGGCTTGGGCGATGGTGATCATCGCCGCCGGGCTCTATTTCTTCGCCTGCTATAACCTTAATCCGCTCACCCTGCTGCTGTCGCCCTTTGCCCTGGCGCTGACCTTCATCTATTCGCTGACCAAGCGTTTCACCTGGCTCTGTCACATGGTGCTGGGGGTGGCGCTCGCCTTTTCGCCGCTGGGCGGTTTCGTGGCGGTGAAGGGGGCCTTGAGCGGTTTCCCCTGGGTCTTGTCGGTGGCGGTGATCCTCTGGGTGGCCGGCTTTGACACCGTTTATGCCTGCCTCGACGCCGATTTCGACCGCAAGGCAGGTCTTTTTTCGCTGCCGGCCCGCTTCGGCCGCGAAAAGGCGTTCCGGTTCGCCGTTCTCCTGCATGTCGCCGCCTTCGGCTGTTTCATCGCCACCGGTCTCTTGTGCGGGCTCAACTATTTTTACTATATCGGCATCGCCGTCACCGGCTCGGCGCTCTTCTACCAGCATTTGATTGTCAATCCCCGGAACTTATCGCGGATACAAATGTCTTTCTTTACAATGAACGGATTGATCAGTTTGACCCTGTTTGTCGCCACCTGGCTCTCGTTGGCGGTGAATTGACCCTTAACGCAACAAGGAGAATACGTTTATGTTCCGCAAAATGATGATGGCCATTGCCGCCCTGACGATGCTGGTTGGGACAACCGCGCTTGGGTGGGCTGCGCCGGCAAAGGATGGCGCCTCGGCTGTGGCGACCGTCAACGGGGTTACTATATCACGGCAGGATTTCGATCGGGAGATGCGCAGCGCCGAGCAATACTTTGCCTCGCAAGGCCATTCGCCAGCGGAAACCGCCTCCGCCAAAGAGATCAAGCAGGCGGTGATTGACAAACTGGTGAACGGTGCGCTGCTGTATGAGGCGAGCAAGAAGAGCGGGATTAAGATTGAGCAGGCGGCACTGGATGCCGAATTCAATGGCTTCAAGGGCCGCTTCCCCGGCGACAAGGAGTTCAAGGCGGCGCTGACGCAGCTGTCCATCGACGAGGCTGGGATCAGGGAGAAGATCGGCCAGAGCCTGGCCGTGGAAAAGTATGTCAATCAGGAGTTTGTCGACAAGGCAACGGTGACCGACCAGGAGGTCAAGGACTATTATGATAATAATATCTCGGCCTTCGCCACCCCCGAACAGGTGCGAGCCAGCCATATCCTGATTACCGTCAAGCCGGAGGCGGATGCGGCGACCAAGAAGGAGGCTCGCAAGAAGCTTGAGCGGATACGCAAAAAGATTGTCGCCGGCGGGGATTTCGCCGCTTTGGCCAAAAAGAACTCCGATTGTCCCAGTAACGCCAAGGGCGGCGATCTGGGATATTTCAGCCGCGGGCAGATGGTCAAGCCTTTCGAGACCGCGGCGTTTGCCTTGATGCCGGGAGCGGTCAGCGAGATTGTCGAAACCCAGTTCGGCTATCATATCATTAAATTGATAGACAAAAAACATGCCGAAACCGTCAGTTTCGACGAGGCTCGGCCCCGGATCGACAACTATCTGCGGCAGTCCAAGGCGCAGAAGGCCCTGGTGGAGAGCCTGAAGACCATGCGCGACGCCGCCAAGATTACCATCGCCATGCCGGCGGACTGAACCGCCCTTGGGCGACGCACAAAAAAAGCCCCGCCCCTCTGTTTGAGGGCGCGGGGCTTTTTTGTGCCTGTTGTCGCTGCCGGATGCGTGAGGTCGGGGTTATTTGTGTTCGGAGAAATTGGCCTCGATCACGAAATCGCCATGGGCGGTGGAAAGCGGGATGACGATGGTGGGGGCATCGGAGTAGTTGGTGATTTCGATATTCTCGCCCACGATCATGGTCGGGGTGGCCAGGTCGAAGGAATGTCCCAGTTTGGAGAGTTCCGCCTTGGCGCCGCCGCAGATCATGTTGGTCAACTCGCCGACGGCGTCGACGACATCGGCGTCGATGCTGGCCTTGACCGGCTCCATCAGCATGCTGCCGACGATGTTGAGGATGCATTTTTCCTGAAAGCTGATGATCATGTTGCCGGCAATATTGGCGGAGGCCATGCCGATGATGCCGGAAACCTTGCCGAAGGTGGTGTGGCCTGTTTTGAGCTGGGGCTTGCCGCCCTTGACCTCTATCCGTGACATGGTCTGAATGACGTTTTTGGCGGCATTCAGAAACGGGTTTATATATTCTGCCTTCATAGCCTGTCTATCCTCTGGGGTTACTGGCTTTCCGCCCGGTGTAAAACTACCATTACAACATCATGTTTATAGCCAATGGGATTGAAAAAGGCAATGCAATCGTACGGTAAAGGCGTGATTCCATTTCAAGGGTTTGTGGTCTCGGCAAGAGACTCCGGGCCAGGCAGGAACGCGGATGTCTTGCCGGTGAGGCGATAGGCGGCGAGACCCAGCCATTCCTTGAGGGCGGTCTGCAGATCATTCAGATGACCGATGAAATCGAGGTCGCAATGAAGAAGATGGCCGGGGGCGGTGCGATGATCCACTGGGTAGGGAAGCATCGGCCAGCCGACACGCCGGAAGATCCCCATGGAGCGGGGCATGTGCCAGGCGGTGGTGATCAGCAGCCAGTTTTCACCTGGTTTTGGGGTGGCGATCTTCATGCTGAAGAGCGCATTCTCGTAGGTGTTCCTGGACTCACGTTCAAATAGAATCCTTGCGGTATCCATTCCGGCTTCGCTGAAAAGGGTTTCGGCGACATCGGCGGCTTTATGTTGCTGGTCGAGCAAGCTGCCGCTGCCGCCGGTGAAAATCAGCCTGGCTTCGGGGTAGCGGCGGGCAAGCGCCATGAAGGCGAGATCGCGTTCGGCGCCGTCACCCAGTTCCGCCTGTTTCCAGAGTGCGGAAAGGGCGGGGTTTTCGGCGCCGCTCAGCACCACGATGCCGTCGACCCTGGCCGGAAGCGGTGCGTTGGCCTTGAAGCTCGTCTCCAGGGGGTAGAGCAGCCATTCTCCCAACGGCAGCACGGCGACGAGCAGGCAGCCGGCGACGATCGCGGTAAGCAGTCGTTTCGCCGGCCGAAGCGAGCCGCCGCGATGCAGTAAAAACCAGGTGAGCAGAAGCAACAGGAGCAGGAGGTTGCCCGGGGCGATCAACAGCCAGGCAAGTTTTGATATCCAGAAGAACACCGAATGCATCATCGTTTTTTACCGCAAAAGAGGGGCGGGGTCGGATTGCACCCAAGGTAGGGGGGCGGCAGGCGCAGTCATATTTAACAGTAGTTGGGGGCGGATGGCAAAGTATCTGCCATCTTATGGCTGCTTTTTGTCGTAGAGGCGTGGCGGCCGTTATGAGGCGCTGGCAAAAACCTGCGGGGCGGAAAACTGGTTGATTTTGAAATCAATCACATACCGCGTACCCCACCCGTGCAGGCTCTCGATCCGCAGTTGCCCACCCATCCGTCGCACCTGTCGGCTGACTACGAGGAGGGCATGGCTGTTTTTGTCGCACCTGCCGGTGACCGCGGACCGGGTCGGTTGCCGCAGGACATGCATCGCGGCCGGGGTGATGCCTGGGCCGTTGGCGGTTATCGACAGTTTGAGGAGGCATCGATCCTGGTTGTCGGAACCCTCATGGTCGATTCGGACCGTAACGATATCGACGTCATTGGCTAGCAGGGCGGTTTTGACCAGTCGAGTGAATATTTTGCGAAAGGGGCGAGGGTTGCCCTCGAAATAACGCGGCAAGTCAGGGTCGATGGAGAGCGCCAGGATGCGTTTGTGGCGTTCGGCGACCAGGGCGAGGCTGACGGCGGTGATCGCATATTCCGCGCGCAGGTCGAAGATGCGTTTGTCGCAGGAAGGATGCGAGGCGGCGCCGGTGTGCAGGGGGGCGATTTTTGTTTGATTCATGCTGTCCATGGCGTAATTGAAATGAAACGTTTCCGACCAAACCTCAATGCATGAAATACGGCCAAGAGACATTTACATTATAAAATTCTTATACATGGGAGATGGTTAATCTATCGTGCGGTTAGAGAAATGTAAATAGTAAATTTTAGCGAAAGCGTCAATCAGCAGATGCGGGCATGGGGGTTGGGGGGGGAGCAGGTCAGTTGCAGGCGGGCGACATGTTGTATCCCCTGCCCGGTCTTTTCCGTCAACAGCCCGCCTTTCATGACCATGAGGAGTTTGTTGATGCGGAACATTGCATGCTGGTGTCTGAGGTAGGGACGTACCTGTGGGCGCCGGGTCGGTGGTTCCAGTAATTCGGCAAACTGTTTTTTGATATCGCGGCCGTGGGCGGTGACCGTGATGGACAACTGGTGGCGTTCCGTTATCTCCAGTTGCTCGCTGTCGATGGTTATCTGCACCCCGTCAACTCCTTCGTGGGTAAGAAAATTCTCCGCCATGGCGAATATGAGTTCCCTGAGTTTGTCCGGATGGCCGAGGAAGTGGCGTGGCGTGTCCGGTGAAATCGCGGTGGCAAGCGCACGTTTCCGTTCCTGGGCGAAGCGGCCGAGTCGCACCGCGAGATATGCGTACTCGGCTTGAAGATCGAACGGTGTTTCCAGGTGCTGGTGATCGCCACAGCAGGCTGATGCGTAGATGTTTTTTTGCGAAGCCATGGCGCCCGCCTCCTCTTTCGGTTGATTTTTGCCTTCAGGCCGGCCGGGTGGTTATTGCCCAGGGGCTTGGCCGATTGTTGCGATCAGGGGCGTCAGCTCACGCTGCAGCGCCTGAAGTTGCGCCGTGCAGCCGCTTATTTCCTCTTGTCGCTTTTGGTTTGTTTCCAGCCGGTAGGCCAGGTCGGCGATGCTGTTGAGGCCCAGGTTGAGCAAGATTCCTTTCATGGAGTGCGCGGTGTGGGTGACGGCATCTCGGTCGCCTTTTTCAATGGCGGTTTCCGCCTGCTGGAGATGGGTGGCCAGGATGCTGCCGCTTGCGGCCAGGAGCTGGTTGATTTTGGCCGTCGGCAGATGATAAGCGGTCGCCAGATGTGTTTTGATGTGTCCGAGGATTTGTTCCGAGTCCGATTGGGACGATTCCGGCCTGAGGCATGTCGGCGCATCGGTCTGGTGTCGCATGCTGACGGATGCACCGGTCACCTGATGCAAGATCGCGAAAATCTGCTCCGGGATGAACGGTTTGGATATGTACCCGTCCATCCCGGCACGGAGACACTGTTTCTGGTCATCGGTCATGGCGTTAGCGGTTATCGCCACAATGGCAAGATGTTTGCCCTTGATTTTACAGGTCAGTTCCGCGAGCAGATTTTTGTGGCCGATCAGTGAAGCGCCGTTTGTTGCCGCCTCGCATTGCCGGATGAGGCTGGTTGTGGTGATGCCATCAAGCTCCGGCATCTGCACGTCCATCAGGATGACATCGAAATCCTGCCTGCAGAGTGTTTGCAGCGCCTCGATGCCGTTTTCGGCCAGGGTTACGCGGTGCCCGGCTTGTTCAAGGATGATTTGAGCCAGTTCCCGGTTTATCAGGTTGTCTTCCACGACCAGAACCCGCAGCGGGGGGGCGGGGAGCGCGCTTTTGGCGGACGAATCCACACTCTTCCTGTCGCTTGGAGTCTTTTTCGCGTCGCAGAGGGCGGCAGACAGGGCGTCATGCAGTTCTTTTTTGGTGGCTGGCTTGGTCAGGCAGGTGCAGTTGGTGTGCGCGTTGCATCTTTTTGTTGCTTCATCGAATGCAAGGGTGGTGGTAAGCATCACAAACGATAGTTTCTGTCGTTTGAGCCCCTTGTTGAGGCAATCGATGCAGGTGAGGCCGTTTTTGCTTCCCGGAGCTTCATCAACAACGATCAGTACAGGGGCATTTTTTTGTTTCGGCGGCGTTTCAAGAAGCGTGAAGGCGTCGGCGTTGCTGGCCGCGGTGTGGGCCTTGAGCCCCCAGACGGCGATGGTTTCCTGCAGGATCGCCAGGCCTTCTTGGTTGGAGCCGACAAGCAGGATTGTTTTTTGCGCTGCATTGGGCAAGGGGGGCAGGCGCAGGCTGTTTTTATCCTGCGTTTTGTTGAATCGCGCCGTGAAATGGAAGGTGCTGCCAGCCTGCGGCATGCTTTCAGCCCAGATTGTTCCGCCCATGAGGCCCACAAGTTTTTTGGAAATGGCAAGCCCCAGGCCGGTGCCGCCGTGGACCCTTGAGATGCTGGTATTCGCCTGGGTAAAGTTTTCGAAAATTTCCTCCAGCTTGTCGCCGGGGATGCCGATGCCGGTGTCGGTGACCGTGAAGTGCAGTTCAGCCTCCGAATCGTTTTGCGAAACAACGGTCGCGGCAAAGATGACTTGTCCGGTCATGGTGAATTTTATGGCGTTGCCGACCAGATTGAGCATGACTTGCCGGAGGCGGAAGGAGTCGCCGATGAGTTTGCAGTCAAGATCGCTCGGGGTCCGGCAAAGAATCTCCAGATTTTTCTGGTGAGCCTGCATGGCAAGGGTCTGGCTGACCGATTCCATTGTCTCGTGCAGGGCAAAGGGGTGCTTGTCGAGGTTGATCTGGTCGGCCTCGATTTTCGAAAAATCGAGGATGTCGTTGAGCAGGTCCAGAAGGGTGTTGGCGGAGTTCCTGACCATTTGCAGATAGCGGCGCTGCACGTCATCCAGGTCGGTGCGGAGGGTCACCTCGGTGAGGCCGATGATGGCATTCATCGGCGTTCGGATTTCATGACTCATGTTGGCCAGGAACTGGCTTTTCGCCGAATTGGCTTTTTCCGCCGTTTGTTGGGCGGCGGCAAGTTTTTCTTCGGCTTCAAGCCTCTCTTCGATCTCGCGCTTGAGGGCGGCGTTGGCCTTGGTCAGCTTGGCTGTTCGTTCTTCAACCCGCTTTTCAAGCTTGCTGTATGCCTCCTGCAGTTGCTGTTCGGCGAGTTTGCGTTCGGTGATGTCCTGCACCACCCCTTCATAGGCGACGAGGTTGCCGGCCGGGTCATAATGCAGAACAGGGGTGTTTCTGATCCAGCACAACGCCCCGTCTTTCCGGTGAATCCGGTGTTCAATGGGGGTTGGCGTTTCCCCCCTGAGGATCTGATCGGCCTGTTTCTGCACCAGCAGATGGTCTTCATCCGGCACCATCCGTATCCATAGGAAAGGATCGGCATTGAATTCTTCCTCGGTATAGCCGGTGACCGCCACGCAGGCGGGGCGATGGGTGGTGTGTACCGGCTGCCCGTTGTCGATGCGGACCGTGTAGATATAGTTGCTGGTTGCCTCGGTGATGCGGCGGTAGCGGGCCTTGTTGTGTTCTACATCCTTTTGGGCCTGTTCAAGCTCTCCGATCTTTTCCTGCAACGTCTCGTTGATCGTGCGCAGATCCACGGTTTTCGAGTCCACCAACTCGGCAAGATGCTGCTGGTGCCGGGTCAGTTCCTCCTCCATGCGGATACGGGCCGTCACATCGGTGAGGCTCAGGACCAGGCCGGTGACGTTGCCGGCGGCGTCCTTGGTCGGCGCAAGGCTCCAATCCCAGAAGCTGGTGCCGCGATCCGGGGCATGGGGATATGTGAACGGCTTGGCGGTGGCGAAATAGGGCGTGCCGGTTTTCAGAACCGCGGCGAATATCTTTTCATTCTCTTCGTTCGGGTAGAGCTCGAAGTGATTCTTGCCGGAAAAGAAGGCGCAGGGGCGATTGTCCGCCGCCGCGTAAGCCTGGTTCACCATGATGAATTTGTAGCCGGTGTCGAGATAGGCGATCATGGTGTGGGTATGATTGATGATATCTTCCAGGATGCGATTGGTTTTTCCAAGCGTGATTGCGGTGTCGCGTTCTCGCTTGGTTTCCTTGGTCGCTCGCGCAAGCGCCTGGTTGAGCAGACGGTTCTTCTTTTCGAGCCAGTTCGATCCCTGCGAGTTTTCATCCGGGCTTGCAATGATCGGCGGCATGGATGTGCTGGGGCTTGGTGTGGTCATGGCGTTTTTGTGATGGGTGAATGATGGCGTTCGGCAAGTTGCGATGGCCGAGACGATTTTTTTATCCAGCGGCTTCGGCGGCAACGACCCTGGTCAGGTTGAATCGGGCCACGTATCGCGGCCCGCGGCCGTAAACGTCGTCGACCCGCAGACTGCCGCCCAGCAGGCGGAGGAGTTCGTTGATTCTGTTTAAGGTGCGGTTATTCTGTTGCGCAATGTAGGAATTTGGCAGGTAGCGCGGTTTGCGGAGCGGCTCGAAGAGGCTCATCTGCCGCGGCAGCTGGGCGCTGCCGTTGCTTGCGACCATGATTTCCAGACGATGGCGGCCGTCAAGGCCGTTCCCGAGGCTGCCGAGGCGGACATTGACAATCTCCACGTCTTGGTGCTGCAGGCTGCTTTCAACCAATGACAACAGTATCTCCCGAATAGGCTGCGGCTCCCCGAGAAAAAAACGCGGGGTGTGCGGGGCGATGGAGAGCGAGAGAAGGCAGTCGCGTTCCTGCGCCTTCAGGGCAAGTTGCACGGCTGTCTCCGCATATTCGGCGCGAAGGTCGAAGATGTTTTCCGTGGCAAAATCGCCATTGAGATCCAAATGCGTTTGCTGGGTGCCCTTCATTGCCATTGCCATTGATGTTGCTCCATGACGCAATATTTTCAATCAGCCAAGGCGATTATTTGCCAGGAGTCTGCTTGTCTTATGGCATAAATTGGTCGGAGATCGAATCTAGTTATTGTTATATGTCTTGGCCGCAACCAAAATCAATGGACTAAAAACAGGTATGAAATAGGTAGAATCGATACCCAATAATAGTTTATAATACTGATATTGTTTGATATCCAATCGATGGTTTGCGGTTCTAGGTAAACCGAATCGTTTTCGTGTTATAGGTTGACAAGGGCAGTCACGGGTTTTGCAGGGGTGGCAAATGGCCCTAGCGGTCATTTTATTTGAGCATGGCGGCCAGGGCGGTTCGGAGATTGACACTCTTGTTGGTGATGTTGCATTTCTTGCGAATATTCCGACGATGTACATCGACGGTCCACGGTGAAAGGTTCATTGCTTCCGCGATCTCCTTGGTGCGCTTGCCGTTGACGATGTGAGCGGACACCTGGATCTCCGTCTGGGTCAGGGAGCGGAGCGCCGTTGCCAGGGTCCGGTTGAGGGGGGCAAGAAGCGCATCAAGATTATGCCGCATGGTCGTGATGAGTTTTTCTTGCGCCTCGGTCAGCTTGGTTTCCTCAAGTTTGTGCAGATTTGGTGCAATCAGTTCCCGCACGCGGTTGAGGATATTGCCGGCGATCTCTTCATGTTTCATCTCTATTTGCTTTACCAGGACCCGCAGCGCGGTATTGGCATCCTCCAGTTCGGAGGTGCGCTCGCTGATCATTTTTTCAAGGGCGAGATTGGTCAGCTGGGCTTGCTCGACCTGTTTCTCCTTGCTGATGTCGTGCAGGATGCACTGAATGAGGAGATTGCCGCTGGTCATGATCAGGGTGGCGGAGATGCGGACCGGGATTGACTCGCCGGTGACGGCGATGATTTCCGTCTCTGAGTTGTGCCAGCCGATGTATTCTTCGGTGCGCAGGGCTGGATCTCCGGTTGTGGCCGGCGGAAGAAAAACAGCCAGCGGTCTGCCGATAATGTTGGCCTTGGCTGTGCGCAATAGGGTTTCCGCGGCCCGGTTGCAGTCGCCGATAACACCCTCTTTGGGGGTGGCCCAGAGGATGGCGTCGTTTGCCTTGTCGAAGTTGAGTTTCAGGAGGGCGTCGTTTGCATGCAGGGCTTCACGAAGATGGGAGTTGGGATTGGAGACCCTGGTGGTGCCGATGTAGCCAATGATCTTGCCGTGATAATCCTTTACCGGCGCGCCATGGGTTTCTCCGTGAAAGAACGACCCGTCCTTGCGTCGGTAAGGGTGTGCGAAAGTCGTGACCCTCCCGGTTTCATGATGGAAGTGGTAGTTGCGCGGATCCATCTGGTCGAAATGTATCTTCGGGTCGTACAGAATCCGTGCCGGTTGTCCTTCCACATCGCTCAGGGAATAGCCCCAAAGCTTGCAGAATGCCGGGTTGACGGTGAGTATGCGATGGTCCAGGTCGACGACAACGATGGCGTCCGGGGTGGCTTGGATGATCTTGTTGGTAAGTGAACTGATGCTCGCAGCATGGGGGGCGCGCGGTGGAGGGGCGCTCCTGCTCGTTCGGGGCCTGGACGGCATGGGGTGGCCGTTTTGCAGGGATTTGCCTGGTACATTCAAATCCATGTTCGAAGTCCTGGTGGCAAAGAATTGGTAACGATTAGTATTTTAGGAATATGTTACTTTATTGTGTGGAATGTAATATGTAAATAAAAAATAATAATTTTTACCAATAGTTCTATCGGTATTCTACGCGGGTGGCTTTCAGCCCGTGATGAGGCCGATCTCGGCGAGCATCCCCTTGGCGGCGGCGAAGAGCGCCTTCTTGCCCGCCTCGGTGCGCGCCTCGACATAGAAGCGTACCTTCGGCTCGGTGCCGGAGGGGCGGATCATCAGCCAACTGTCGTCATCCAGGATCATCTTGCGGCCGTCAATGTCGATGACCTTGGCGATCTTTTTCTCCTCGTTGTCAACCTGGATGGTGGCCCCGGTTGCGTATTTTTCGAGGGTGGCCAGGGTTTTTTCCAATTCCTTGCCCTGTTGGCTTACGGTGACCCCGTCACGGTCAGGGTAGAAGTATCCGAAGGTGTCTCGCAGTTCCTGGCGGTAGTCTCCCAGGTTTTTCTGCAGGGTGAGCACCATGTCGATGGCCAGCAGCAGGCCGATGTAGGCGTCCTTTTCCGGGGTGTGGCCGATGGCGGTGATGCCGTCCGATTCCTCGAAGCAGATCAACGCCCGGTCGATCACCGGCTTGAACTCCTTGAACCCCACCCTCGGCTCAAAAACCTCCTCGCCAAGCGCCGCCGCCAACTGGTTGGCGAAGTTGCTGGTGGCCACGGTTTTGGCGACCATCCCCTTTTTCCCTTTTACTTCGTGCAAAAAATGATAGGCCATGGCGCCGAAGGTGTTCATGTCGATCTCGGTGTCGCCGTCGGTGAAGCGAATGCGGTCGGCGTCCGGGTCCATGATGATGCCAAGCTTGAGCGGTTCCGGTCGCTGCCGGAGGATCTCGGTGACGGCCCGCATGTTGGCGGTGGAGGGCTCAGGCGCCACGCCGCCGAAGGTGGGGTCGGCGTTGTCGCGCAGGTAGAGGAGGTGGGGGCTTGCGATGTTTTGAAAGAGTTCCCGGACATGCACCCGGCTGGCGCCGTGGACGCAATCAACGGCGATGAAGATATTGTCCGCCTCGGCGAAGGCCGCCATGGTCTGCCGGTGATCGAGGCCATGTTTGTCGCGGCCCCGGCGCACCAGTTCAAACCAGGCCCCCAGCGCATCAAGCGGCTTGACGAGCGAGGGGTTCGGCGACAGCAGGAGCGGCTGGTCGTTCTTGATCAGTTCGCGCGCCTTGGCGGTGATGGTGTTGGTGATTTCGCTCGCGGCCGGCCCCCCGTCGGCGGCATTGAATTTGAAGCCGGCGTATTCGAGAGGATTGTGGCTCGGGGTGAGATTGATGGAAAAGGCCGCCTTGTGGATCAGCAGCGAGGCCGAAAGGGTGCCGGTGGTGGCCTCCCCGGCGTAGAGAACGCCAAAACCGAAGCTGGTCAGGACGTCGCAGGCGGTCCGGGCCAGGATTTCGCCGCCGAAACGGTTGTCGTAGCCCAGCACGCAGCCGCGTTGGCGCGCTTCGGCAAGGCTTTTGACCCCCAACGCATCGCCGAGCGCGGGGCTCGTGGCGAGCTCTTCATACATGGCGACAATGGCGCGGGGCACCAGCGCGACGGATTTCGCGAAGATGTCCTTGCCGATGATGCCCCGCCAGCCGGAGGTGCCGAATTTGACCTCGCTCTTCGGGCGCAGGGCGTTGGTTTTGAGTTCATCCTCGATCAGCCGGTAGGTGTTGTCTATTTCCCTCTGATAGCCGGCGAATGCCTCCGAGGCGCGCTGGCAGCCGTCACGCAGATCGATCAGCTGCCGTATCAGGCTGAAGTAGTCGCTTGCCGCATGATTGCCGGCAACCACATATCGTTCATGAAGGGCGGAGGGGGTCAAGGTCTTGCTCATCCGGGAGGCTCCTCGCTTGGCAATATTGTTGGGATTGGGCGTAAACAAATATACCATGCCATAGGAAGATTCTTATTCTCAAGAAAATTCAAGCCATGCAACAGGGATTTGCGGCTCCATCGTGGAGAGAGGTAGTGGTGATTATCAGTGCCATCTGGCAAGATGTTCTTGACCCTGATGGCAAGATTCGATATAAAATGTTGTTCTAGCGCATTGCCTGCCTGACCGCCTCTTTGCTTGGAATATCCGATTTTGCCGCCGCAGTGAATGAAACCTTGTTTTATGCGGCCTGAGAGGGTTAATTTGTAAGCTCGAGGCGTCTCCGCGGGGAGATGTTGAATAAGAACCACCGCTATTGTGATCTTTTTAATTTAATTCTTTGGCAATTCAGGAGACGGTGAAGATGGGAAAACACGACGAGGCCTTCATTCTTTGGTTTGATGACATCGGTATCGAGGACGTTCCGATGGTGGGTGGCAAAAACGCATCGCTTGGCGAGATGTATCAGCATCTGACCTCCAAGGGTGTCGCTGTGCCGCATGGCTTTGCCATCACTGCCTATGCCTATCGTCATCTGCTG
>DHYT01000009.1:686-5268 GCA_002415465.1 Desulfobulbaceae bacterium UBA5123 | reverse complement strand
GAAGGCTGGTTCACCGACGACACCCCGGCCCGCTTCCGCGCCTATGGTTGGCATGTGGTGGAGAAGGTCGACGGCCACAACCCCGACGAGGTCAAGAAGGCCGCCGAGGAGGCGCGCAAGGTCACCGACAAGCCGAGCCTGATCTGCTGCAAGACCATCATCGGCTACGGTTCGCCCAACAAACAGGGCAAGGAAGACTGCCACGGCGCGCCGCTGGGCGAGGACGAGATCAAACTCACCCGCGAGCGGCTGGGCTGGCCGCACGGCCCCTTCGACGTGCCCGAGAACATCTACAACTGCTGGAACGCCAGGGCCAAGGGCGCGGAGCGGGAGGCCAGGTGGAACGACAAGCTGGCCGCCTACCGGACCGCGCACCCGGCGCTGGCCGCCGAGCTTGAGCGCAGGCTGGCCGGCAAGCTCCCCGCCGATTGGCCCGCCAAGGCCGCTACCTTTATCGCCGAGGTCAACGCCAAGGCTGAAAAGATCGCCACCCGCAAGGCGTCACAGAACTGCCTCAACGGTTACGGCCCCATGCTGCCCGAATTCATAGGCGGCTCCGCCGATCTCGCCGGCTCGAACCTCACCCTCTGGTCCGGCAGCCGCGGCATCCAGAACGACGCCGACGGCAACTATATCTTCTACGGGGTCCGCGAGTTCGGCATGGCCGCGATCATGAACGGCATCGCCCTGCACGGCGGCTTCATCCCCTACGGCGCGACCTTCCTGATCTTCTCGGAGTACGCCCGCAACGCCATCCGCATGTCGGCGCTGATGAAGGCGCACACCATCCAGGTTCTCACCCATGACTCCATCGGTCTCGGCGAGGACGGCCCCACCCATCAGCCGGTGGAGCAGATCGCCACCCTGCGGATGATCCCCAACGCCCACATCTGGCGGCCCTGCGATGCGGTGGAGTCCGCGGTGGCATGGAAGAGCGCGGTGGAGAAGCAGGATGGCCCGAGCTGCCTCGCCTTCTCCCGCCAGAATCTGCCGCACATGGCGCGCACCGAGGAGCAACTCGCCAATATCCGGCGCGGCGGCTATATCCTTGCCGACTGCGGCTGTGCCAAACCGGATGCGATCATCATCGCCACCGGCTCCGAGGTGGAGCTGGCGATGGCGGCCGCCAAGGCGCTTGCCGACAAGGGCAAAAAGATCCGGGTGGTTTCCATGCCCTGCACCAACCTCTTCGACGCCCAGGACAACGCCTACCGCGAGAGCGTGCTGCCGGCGGCATGCGCCGCCAGGGTGGCGGTGGAGGCCGGGGTCAGCGACGGCTGGTACAAGTATGTCGGCCTGCGCGGCAAGGTGGTTGGCCTCGACCGCTTCGGCGAATCCGCCCCGGCCGGCGAACTCTTCAAGCTTTTCGGCTTCACCACTGAAAACGTGGTCAAAGCGGTGGAAGCCGTCCTCTAAACCATTCCGTCACCATCGGACAGCGCCAACGCCTGCCTTGGGTTTTCACCCGGCAGGCGTTGGCTTTTAAACTCCATCCATGCAGCTTAACTCCCTGACCCTCGACAAGCCCTTTATCCTCGCGCCGCTGGCCGGGTATACCGATCTCGCCTTCCGCCTCCTCTGCCGCGAGTACGGCGCCGCCCTCTGCTATTCGGAGATGATCAGCAGCCACGGCCTGGTCTATCGCCAACAGAACACCTTCGACCTCCTGCAGACCGTGGCCGAGGAGCGGCCGGTGAACATGCAGCTCTTCGGCGCCGACCCGGAGATCATGGGCGAGGCGGCGGCGATCCTCTGCGAGACGGTGGCGGTGGACTGCATCGACATCAACATGGGCTGCCCGGTAAAGAAGGTGATCAAGCGGGGCGCGGGCTGCGCCCTGATGCGGGACCCGCAGCTCGCCGAACAGATCATCCGCAAGGTGGTCGCCAACGCGAAGGTGCCGGTAACGGTCAAGTTCCGCTCGGGCTGGAACCATCACACCATCACCGCCGTGGCGTTTGCCAGGATGGCCGAGGAGGCGGGGGCATCGCTGGTGACGGTGCACGCCCGCACCTGGACGGACGGCTTTTCCGGCGAGGTGGATTGGGGGGTGATCCGGGCGGTGAAGCAGGCTGTGGGTATCCCGGTGATCGGCAACGGCGATATCGAATCCCACCATGAGGGTGAAAAGATGATGCGGGAAACCGGCTGCGACGGGGTGATGATCGGGCGGGCGGCCTTGGGCAACCCGCAGATCTTCAAGCCAGGGGCCATGATGCCGTCACGCCAGAGCAGGCTCACGGCGCTGAAGCGCCACCTGGAACTGATCGCCCGCTTCTTCCCGGTGGAACGGGTGCTGGCCAAGACCAAGAACCACGCCGGCAAATACCTCAAGGGGCTGCACGGAGGCAGCACCATGCGCGCACGGCTCTACGACTGCAAGGATTTCGCGGAACTGCAACAGGTCGTGGAAGGATTTCTCGGTCAGGAGTTAAGCTGACCGCGCGATATTTTTGGAACAATTCCCGCTCAAGATAGTATATTTACAGGTTGATTTGTTCCGGCATCAAACCATGGCCGGCCGCAACCAGCCAAGCAATGGAGGACGTAATGAAAAAATTCGTGATTCTTCTGATCTGCCTGCTGCTCACCTCGCCGGCAATGGCCAATGACAACGGCAAAAAACATAAAAAACGACTGCCGCCGGGCCTGGCCAAAAAGGTTGAACGGGGCGGGGAACTGCCGCCGGGCTGGCAGAAGAAGGTTGCCGCCGGTGAAGTGCTGGATGAGGAACTTTACAGAAGAGCCAGACCGCTTTCGGACGAGGAGAGGCGCAGGTACCCTTCCACCTCCAAGGCAGGCACCAAACTGCTGAAGATCGAGAACAAGATTATCCGCGTGATGGATGCAACCCGCGTGATTCTGGATGTTTTGGACGAAGTGAGCAAATAACCCTTCCCCATCACCAAAAAACAGCAAGGGCGGCACAGCCAAACGGCTTGCCGCCCTTTTTTGTTCAAAAAGCCAAGGAGAAACCGTTTTATACATACAGAAAAAACCGGCTTTAACGACCTAAATAAGCGGACGGCGCCAATGAACTAACCGCGTCATTGCTCAATTCGGAAGCGAGTCCTAGCAAACTGAGTTTCCTTCGTGCTTCTTTGTTCTTGGTGGTCATAACGTCCTCCTGGTCGAGTTTTGATGAAGCGTCGTAACTCCATCATTACCCAGCCAAGGGCGGTATGACTACCTCTTCGTTTTTGAGGCAGACTGTCAGGTTATAACCATCTCAGAACAGTTGAAAGTTGTCGCGGCGGATCATGATATCGCCTGGCAGCCGCCCCAGCGGCAGCTTGGCGAGCCATGGCCAGGCTAGCCCCGCCGCCACCAGGACCAAACCGATTGTAATCAGTATTTTTGCCATCACTCCCCTCCTTCAACGGGTTTGCATCCTCACTCAATAAGTGCGATCAGAATACCTATTTGCAGAACCCTTGCGCAGAAAAAATTGATTACCGCTTTTCATTCGCCATGCCGATACCTATATTGTTGATATATGCTCCCTTCAGCACATCTACCGACCAGGAGGCGCCCCATGACCACCATCAACAAAACCCAGCCACTCGGACAGGCCCTGCAAACGCAAAAAGCGCAACTGATGCAGGAATTGGCCGCCAAGAAAAAGGGGGATGCCCCTCCCGAGTCCAAGCGGATGAACGAGGTCATTGCCGAGATCAAGGCCAAACGCATGGAATCGATGCTCGGCGCCGCAACCGAGGCGAAAAAGACCTTTGCCTGGCAGAGCGGCATCAAGGAACGGGCGGCCGCGCAAGGCTTCGACCTTGAGCAGCTCGAATACAACGGCCGGCCGCTTACCGAACTGACCCCGGAGGAGGCAACCGAGCTGGTGGCCGAAGACGGCTACTTCGGGGTCAAGCAAACCGCGCAACGGTTGGCCGATTTTGTCATCAACGGCGGCGGCGACGACCTGCAACGAATCCAGGCCGGCCGGGAAGGCATCATGCGGGGCTTTGACGAGGCGGAGAAGATATGGGGCGGCAAGCTGCCGGAAATCAGCTACCAGACCATGGAGAAGGCGCTGAGCATGATCGACGCCCGTATCCAGGAAATGGGCGGCGGCACGGTGGTGGATGTGCAGACCTGATGATCAGGCCTGCCGTGATATCGTTGCGGAATTTATCCGCCATAGCCTTAAATTTATCTCCTAAACACGGATTTAGCATGACATTTCATGATGATTTATTATAAATAAGTGCGGTCCTAGAGGGCATACCGGGCTTGATGAATGATTTCAGGGAGATTTATGCTGATCGAGCCAACGACACTGATCCTCACTATATCTCTTGTCATCGGCCTGGCCACAGGCTTTGTCATGCATCGCTCCGACTATTGCGTTACCGGCATGTTCCGTGACGCCATCATGTTCGGCGCCCCTTCCGCGCTTCGCGCCCTTTGCCTGCAGATCGCGGTCACCATGATCCTCTTCGAGCTCCTGCGTCTGGCCGGAGCGCTGCCCTTTTACCCCTTCCCCCTCATCGGCAAGCCTTCCATCGCCAACCTTGTCGGCGGCATCGTCTTCGGTATCGGCATGGTGCTTGCCGGCGGCTGCGTGGTGGGCACC
>DHYT01000009.1:0-637 GCA_002415465.1 Desulfobulbaceae bacterium UBA5123 | reverse complement strand
ATGCCGCTCGGGATCAGCACGACCTACACCAAGATCGCCGCCATCATCGAGAACCTCTTCATCCCCGGGCATGTAAGCCAGGTCGCCTATTTCAAGGCCTTGCCGCTCAACGCGCACCACCGGCTCCTTGACGCGCAGCTCCTCGGCGGCGCGGGCCCGGCGCTGGACTCCATCTGGGATATCCAGTTTCCGCTCATCCTCGGCATCACCTTCGGCAGCGCCCTCTCGGCCGTTCTGCTTGGAGAATTCGCCATCCGCCACAACATCCCCGGCCGGCAGATGCTAACCGCCCTGATCGGCGGCGCCATCATGGGCCTTGGCTCCCGCCTCACCCCAGGCTGCAACATCTGGCACCTGATGGGCGGAATCCCGATCCTTGCCATGTCGAGCCTCCTCTTCCTGCTCGGCCTGCCCCTGGGCACCTGGATCGGCGCGAAGATCCTCTTCCGGCTTCTCGCCGCCCACCACACCTGTTCTGTACAACAAGGAGCATGATGACCGACAGGAACAAACCAAAGGAAATTCTGATCGACACCAGGGGACAGGTCTGTCCTTCGACCTTGCTGGTCACCCTGCAGCACCTGACTCTACAGAAGAATCTGCTTCGCAAGGGCCAGCCCACCATCAAGATCCTGAC
>DHYT01000022.1:5828-5992 GCA_002415465.1 Desulfobulbaceae bacterium UBA5123 | reverse complement strand
CCGCCGACCAGGATGACCTCGTCGATATCGGCGGCGGAAAGGCCGGCATCCTTGAGCGCGGTCTTGCAGGGGCCGACGGTGCGCTCGACCAGATCGGCTACCAGCGCCTCGTACTTGGCGCGGGAGAGCTTGACGTTGAGATGCTTGGGGCCGCTGGCGTCGGC
>DHYT01000022.1:0-5797 GCA_002415465.1 Desulfobulbaceae bacterium UBA5123 | reverse complement strand
CGCATATCGAAATCCTCGCCGCCGAGGAAGGTATCGCCGTTGGTGGATTTGACCTCGAAAACGCCGTCGCCGATCTCCAGGATCGAGATATCGAAGGTGCCGCCGCCGAGATCGAAGACGGCGATCTTCTCCTCGCCCTTCTTGTCGAGGCCGTAGGCGAGCGACGCGGCGGTGGGCTCGTTGATGATCCGCTGCACGTTCAGGCCGGCGATCCGGCCGGCATCCTTGGTGGCCTGCCGCTGACTGTCGTTAAAATAGGCCGGGACGGTGATCACCGCCTCGGTGACCGTTTCGCCCAGGTACTCCTCGGCGGTCTGTTTCATCTTGGTAAGCGTCATGGCCGAGATCTCGGCCGGGGTATACACCTTGCCGTCCACCTCGACCGCGGCATCGCCGCCCTTGCCCTCAACGATCTTGAACGGGCTGAGCTCAAGGCTCTTCCTGACCTCGGCGTCGGTGAACTTGCGGCCGATGAGGCGCTTGATGGCGTAAAGGGTCCGGGTGGGGTTGGTCACCGCCTGCCGCTTGGCGACCTGGCCGACCAGCCGCTCGCCGCTGTCGTTGAAAGCGATGATGGAAGGGGTGGTCCGGTTGCCTTCCACATTGGCGATCACCTTGGGTTCGCCGCCCTCCATGATCGACACACAAGAGTTGGTTGTTCCCAAATCGATACCGATGATCTTGCTCATTCCATATTCTCCTTATGCAGATAGGTTCAAATTTAAAATTGTCGTATCAGCCGGCGGCGACGATCACCTTGGCCGCCCGCAGCAAACGTTCCTTGAAGAGATACCCCTTCTGAAATTCCTTCAGCACGGTGTTGGGCGCCGCCCCCCCGCCAGCCTCCATGCCAAGGGCTTCATGGAAGTTGGGATCAAAGGGTTGCCCGACACTCTCGATGGACTTGAGGCCGAACTTGTCAAGGCTCGCCAGCAGCCCCTTCAGGGTCATCTCGACCCCTTCCAGCAGCGAACCGGCCTCGCCGTTGCCGGCTTGTCCCTGTTCGATGGCGCGTTCGAGGTTATCGAGGGAAGGCAGCAACTCCTTGAGGATATTCTCTTCGGCGTAACGGAGAGAGGTCTCCTTTTCACGGGCGGTGCGCTTCTTAAAGTTCTCCAGTTCCGCCGCCATCCGCAGCATCCTGTCCCGGCTGTCAAGAACCTCCGTCCGGGCAGCGGCAAGCTCCTCGGCCAGCTTATCGCCTTCCGGGGCCACCGTATCGTCTCCCCCTGCCTCGCCCGAGGCCGCACCCTGCGCTGCTTCCGCCGCCGCTGTCGCATCAACCTCGACAGGCGTCTCCGCCTTGTCTTTGGATTTTTTTGTCACCGACTCCTCCTGATCATAAATAAAATTCTCTGCCCGCAAGACCCGGCACGCCGGAGGGAAGCAGGATCAATTTTCGCCAACCGGCAACGAATCCCGCCGCACGCGAAACACGCGGCAAAACCCGGAGAGGTGGTTGATTTCACAATTGGGGGGAACAATAAGTATGCACCATTTCGTTGTCAAGTCATCAACTGGCATTTGACCACCCCCCGCGCTTCTGGTACTCTGATCACGGAATTCATTCAAAAAAACCCGTCAAAACAACGGGGTAAACATCATCCTTTCGCGATCGGGGAAACACCATGGGTAGATTTTTTTTCTTCTTTTTGCTTTTGCTTTCCATGCTGGCCGCCCAGCCCGGCAACAGCGCGGCGGAGATGCAACCGGTGCCAAAACTCAGGGCCGGGCTGCCGCCCTTCGAGGTCATGGCATCCATCCTCAACGGCAACAAGCAGGTGGCCGACGCCCTGAAGGCCGACGCCGACCTGACCGAACTCAAAACCCCCTATCTGACCTGGCTTACCGATGCCGATGCGCGGCTGGAGGAACGCCTCATCCTTTCCACGCCGGGGAAACCGCTGTACACGGTGCGCAACCTGGGCAACCAGCTGTCGGTATCGCCGGGCAGCGTTGACTTCGGCGTCCTCCACCTGCACACGCCGATCCTTCTGATCACCGGCAGCACAGACAGCCTCGCCATCCGCATGTTCAAGGAAGGTTACACGGAGATGGACACCTCCATCCGCAAGGATCTCGACCATCTCCACCTGCCCCTTGTCGAGCCGCCGCCGGCCGAGAAGAACGGGGCGCAACCCGATCCGGCCGAGCAACTGCTCCGCACCGCCGAAGCCAACGTCGATTACCAGGTGGAACAGGCCGTGCAACGCTATCAAGACCGCGTCAAAAGCGGCAGGCTGGTGGTGGTGGGCGGCATTGTCGATCTGGCCGACCTCTACGGCCGTGGCCCCGGCCGCCTGATCATCATCAACGTCAACAACGAACGGAACGACGACAAGATCAAACGGTTACGCTTGATGACCAAGCTGGACGGGGCAATCATCAACAGCCAGATCGGCCGCTCGCGCCCGCCGCAAAAAAAGGGCGGCAAAAAATAGCCTAGGCGCCCCGGCGCCAAGGCACAAAAAAAGCCCCTTTCCAAGCGGAAGGGGCTTTTTTTGTGCCGAAATGGAAACGGGGTTACGAGGCGAGATACCGGGCAATGCCCTCGGCGATGGTCCCGACGATTTTCCGGAACCGCTCCTCGTCACGCTCAAGAAGGGTCATCCGGAACCCCTGCAGTTCGGTGGCGAAGGAGGAAAGCGGCACCACGCACACCCCGGTGGCGCCCAGCAGATAGTAGACAAACCGTTTGTCCAGCGACACCTTCGGACCCGCAACCAGCCCTTCCACGTGCTCCCGCACCTCCTTGCTGGCGATGGGCAGGGTTTGCCGGCCACTGAGCCGCCCCTCCTCGAAAACGATGCTCATGTAAAAAGCGCCGTTGGTGCGGTTCACCTTGAGGCCGTCAACCTGCTTGAAAACATCATAGGCGATGTTGGAATATTTCTCGTACCGGTTGATCCGCTCCCGCAGATAGGCGGGATACTCGGGATGACTGAGCAAGGCCGGCAGCACCTTCTGAGGCAGGGTGGTCGAGCAGACCTCCACCATCTTTGAGTTGAGCAGCGAGTTCATGTACTTCTCGAACATCGGATCGCGGTGGGCGTTATAGAACTCGATCCAGCCGCAACGGGAACCGGGCCAGGGCATCTCCTTGGAGATGCCCCGCATCGCCATCCCCGGCACCTCGCCGATCACATCGGACAAGGGCAGGGAGTGCTGGCCGTTATAGGTGATGTTCTGGTACACCTCGTCGCAAACCACGAAGAGGTCGTACTTGCGGGCCAGATCGACCATCCCGCGCAGGATCTCCGGCGGATACACCGCGCCGGTCGGGTTATCGGGGTTGATGATCAGGATGCCGGCCACCGCCGGGTTATACTTGATCCGCTTCTCCAGGTCGTCGAGATCGGGGTACCAGTGGTTATCGGGATCAAGCATGTAGGTCACCGGCCGGTCGCCGGCATGGGCGGCCTCGGCCGAGGAATGGGTGGTATAGCTGGGGGTCGGCACCACCACCCGGGCGGTCCGCTTCAGAAAGCCGAACACCTTGCTGATTGCATCGCCCAGGCCGTTGAAGAAGAGGATATCGTCGGCGGTGATCTGCACCCCGCCGCGCCGGTTGGTCTGCTCGGCGATGAACTGCCGGGTCGACAGCACGCCACGGGTCGGGCAATAGCCGTAGGAGAGGTCTTCCATGACGTAAGCCGCGACGATCTCCTTCATCCACCGGGGGATCACCTCGCCCTTGTAGATGGGATCGCCGATATTCTCCCAGTTCACCTTGATCCCGAGCTTTTCGAGCTTCTCACCGACATTGACGATGTTGCGGATCTCGTAGGTAAGCTCCCCGGCACCAATATGTAATATATCAGTACGCATTTGCCGTAACTCCAGAAGGAATGAAAAAAATTGGCCCCGCATGCCCCCGGCGGAGAGTGCTATCCGCCTGAATCATGGGACTTTATAAACAAACACAAAAGGGTATCAAGTACCACAGCGGGGGCTGTTCGTCAACAACCGCTTCACAAATCCCCCCCTTGCGCCGATACGTTGAGTATGGACGCGACAACAGGCGTCAGGCACATGGACGTTTGCCGACGAAGGAGGGACAGGATGAAGCTCTGGAAATTCACCGTCGAAAACGATGTGGTCCAATACGGCGACCGAGAACGCCGCCAACTGACCCCCACCGGCTGCAACGAACCCTTCCGGGATCGCTACTGGTGCCCGAAGCTCCAATGGTTCAGAAAAGAGAGTTGCCCCTTCATCAACCAGCGGGAATGCGCCAACTATCAGGACATGTGTGGAAGCTTGTAGGAAAACATCTGCGGGCAGGATGAAGAGCCCGGCAGCTATAGGCGCCGGGCAACCAGAAGAATTCTAAACGATCCGGCCAAACCCGCGCTGGACTTGCCCGGCGGCATTGCCACCCCCCATGGCGCCACCGCTTTCCCCATAGCGCCGCACCGAGAGACGCATGCCGCCGCTGCCCCTGTCGGTCGTATCGGCTGGCGAACTTGCAGCGGCCTCCTGCCCCGAATCCTCCCTCCGCTGTGCCGCCTCTTCCCGTTTTACCGCAGCCTCTTCCTCGCGGAGCTTGTACAACTCNNGACTCACTGGCGACATCAATCTGCACCTCGCCTCCCACCGCATACTTTCTGCCGTCCGGTCCGCGTTGATACTGAAACGAAGCGCCACTGGCGGCATAGCCACCGGCGGCGGCGAGATGGGCCTGCTCATGGGCGCGCACCTGCACGTCGCGGACCCGCAATTGCGTCACCACCCGCTGCTCTTCCCTGGTCAAGGCCTCGCCATTGACGGCGGCCTTCTGCTCACCGGCAGTGCCGTCATCCCCTGCCGACTCCGCACCGGGAGCGGCCTCGGCCGATTCACCGCCAGCCCCAGCCCCGGCTTCCGCAACACGAGCCCCGGCACCCTCTGTCACGCCCACCGGCATGCCGGCACCGTTCCCCGCCTGAGCCCCATAGGCCCGCACGGCGGACCGAGCGCGCCAATCGCCCTGAGATTCGTCGGCCGCCGTGGCCTGGCTGCGATTCTTCCACCATTGCCCGCGCGCAAACGAATCCCCGCCGAGCCCTGTCCGCGACGACGGCTCCGGGCCTTGCGCCACGGCGGGGCTTTCGCCCGACGGCGACGCACCGTCGCCCCGTAGGCGCGGGGGCTGCAGCATTGACAACAGGGTATTGATTCGGGCCATGCGTCCACCTTTCAAACAAAACATCCCAGCCGTTGAGGAAAAACCGACGGGCTGACCACCCCTTCCATTATATCAGACCGAAAACCGGAATAAAAGTTCCAGCCCGCCACGCCATCGCCCCCCAACAAAAAAAGGCCGCCTCCCCTAGGAGACGGCCTGCTGTGCGGTGCAATCGGGCCGGCGGCCGATCACTCATCCCCGGTCCGTTGCGCCATGGGGACAAAGGGCTTCAACTGCGGCCCGACGTAAATCTGCCGGGGACGCCCGATCCTCGTGTCGGGATCGTTCCACATCTCCATCNNGTAGAAATCCACGTTGGGATAGAGGTTGCGTTCAATGAAATAATCGTCGCGGAGCGCCACATCCTCCAACTCCTTGGCGATCTCCAGCAACGGATCGTCGACCACGTTCATGGAGGCCAGCACATCCTCGGAGGCCTGCTTGAGAATGCGCGAGCGGGGGTCGTGGGTCTTATAGACCCGATGGCCGAAGCCCACCAGCCGGAACGGATCGTTGGGGTCCTTGGCCTTCTCGATGAATTTCCGATAACCGCCGCCCTCGGCGTGAATGGTTTCGAGCATCTCCATCACCGCCTGGTTGGCGCCTCCGTGCAGCGGCCCCCACAGGGCG
>DHYT01000049.1:9351-27074 GCA_002415465.1 Desulfobulbaceae bacterium UBA5123 | reverse complement strand
GCTTTTCCTACAGACTCAACGACTGAGATAAGGGGCAAAAAGGGAACGTAGCTATTGAAATGGCAACCGAAACACATGCTGTGCCGAAGCCAAATGACCAGCGCCCCTTTTTGTCCCTCTTAATTGATTTGTTGGGCATTCAGTTGCTTTGCATATTTAACAACTTTACTCCAGTACATATTGGCAAATACTGAAAAAACAAAAACAAATAAAAACGAAACTAAAGACAAAGTAAACACATTACACTCATTAACGACCACAAAAAACGCAAGAAATGACACTGACGACAAGATAAGATATATTTTAGTGAATGAAATTTCTGTCTTAATATGATTTAACAATTCTGAATGTTCTGGCTCCAATCCCGCCTTTCTATACATATTTATGAATGCCAACAATGCCAGCAAACAAAATATAGACATAGAGACAAACCAGAATTTCAAATCAGTACCCATATTGCAAACAAGAGCTATTTCGGCACCAAACATAAAAAAAGGGATCATCGTGTCAGCAAAACCATGAATCCACTCAAAAACAGTGATTCCAACAACATACTCAAACCATGTCAAAATTATTAACACAAATGTAGTTAACGATATCACCCATGACGAAGCATGATAATCAGAAAAATTAGCAATGAAGTAAAAAGCGAAAAAGCTAAGAGAAACACCCTGGATAATAGACAATAATGTTAAATATGTTGAAGCATTTAATTTTTTAATTCTCCAGTAAAAATTTTCTTTGATTTCCATGGCTATGCTTTGTTCTTTCAATTTGTTTATTTGTTTGCCCAACGCCGCCAATAACCGGCGCGTTTTTTTGCGTCCGCGTTAATTGGCATTGTTGGGCCAGCCCCATTATTCTAGTGAGTAGTTTATTACCGTTGTAATAAGACTCTTGACTGGCTTCGAACAGTTTTTAAACTCAAAACGATCCAGTGCTGCTTCACCATCTTTTTGAAAAAACTCGCTAATTAAGGCATGAATGAATGATTGTGTTGTGGAATCAACTTTGGAAAAATCCAAAACAACTTTTTCGTTGGACAGGGCAATTTGCTTTTTGACTTGCCCCCGTATAGTACGAGCATTGTCTTTATTTTCCGCGAAATCGCCACAAATATCGTATATGTTTATTATCACGTAAATTTTATCCTCTTGAAATAATCCTTCTTCATTTTATTCACACTTAAACGATATGTGTCACCAATTTTATCCATCAGCTTGTTGAATGTCTCAGTGTCTTCAATATACATATCTATACCAACAAGTGTCCCATGAAAGAATGGCAGTCCATTTTTACATGTTGATCTATCCTGACGCGGATCATGGTTAAAAATTACTTGTTCACCAGCAGGTGTAGTTCTGAGTTTGAAATAGGAATCTCCAGAATAAATCAAAAAATGATTCCTTGTTGATTGTGCTATGCATTTTGTAAAAAATAAACCAGCCCCAGCATTTTCAGCTGTTCCTCCGATTCTATGGGTTGTTCCTGAAATCCCAGGAGTTAAAGCATGTAATATTGCCTCCAGATGGGAGTGAAAATTACGAAAACCACGCATTCCGTTTAAAATGCCCTGACCACTATCAGAAATACCGATAGATATTTTTTTTCTTTTCCTGTTGTAGGTGGCACAAACATGGCCACCTACATCAGAACGAGAATGTTCAATTACATTTCTAAGTAATTCACTAAAAACATGCTTAACTGTACGAGCAGTATTGACATCAGCATGCAAAATTGGATCAATATCTTTCATTAATGCACTCAGTTCGTCACTGTTTCTGATCCGGCGGAGTGGTATAAAACGTCCTGCCTCTTCATGAGTAGCAGTAGGTATGGGATCTCCGTAACCTAAAGCTCGAAACAACCCCATTCTTTGCAAATATGGAATAGATCGGATTTCGTAATTTATTTCTGCTGTGGTTTGAATACCAATTTTTTTGAAATAGTCTCCCAAGGCAGCGTAAAAAGCCAGACCGACCGGATGCATTGCAACATAGCTTGGGTGGAACGAAATATCTGCCTTACCTTCAGAAAAATCGAAAGAATTATTCTTAAAGATTGAATCGAAATTTCTTAAAGCAACACTATTCGGGATATAAAGATTTGCCATTTCTTGATTCCTTCAGAAGCCCAACGCTCGAAATAACTTGCCAGCAATAAGGCTAGCAGGAAACTACGGGCATATATTCTGGTCAAGTTAATTGACTGGTTCTGTGGGGTTGATTGTTATGAATATAAGTGATCGTCAAATTTTAAATGTTCTAGTTCAAATGGTTGGAACTATGTACGAAAAAATTATGGAAACAGAAAACATTAGAATACATTATGAGGATGAAGATAAATCTGGAGCAGAATTTACTGTGTATCCGACAAGGCACCCCAGATTTACCTATGACAAAAAGACTAACGAGTGATTAATTTCTTTTCGTTGTCGTTTAGCCTTGAATGAGCATTTATCAATTCAAGGCTAAGATCATTATAATCTTCTATCATGTGGGCCAATTCACTAATTTTTGGGAAAGTATTGGCATCAATGGTTTTTGATGATCTTGTTAAATTAGATGTTGTCCCTATAATTTTACCGTTTTCTGTGTAGTTGGAAACAGTGCTGGTTTTTATATTTTCAATCGCTTCGTGGGCGTTGATTAATATATCAGAGATTTTGATTGCTTTCTTTTCTATTGAATCGACTTTGCTTTTTAATTCGATATATTTATCCATTTCGACAGACATTTTTGGCTCCTTTTGTGGTTAGTGTTTTTTTTTGTTATTGGACAATTAAATCTGTAAAATATATATTTTTAACGTTAAATGGCGAACAAGATTCTTTTATTATTTTCAACAATTGACTCTTTAATTGATGCTTGCCATCTGTCGATAGAACTTGTTTAGATGTAAGGGTCGTAAGGTATTTGATTATATTATCTCTTAGAATGCCATTAAATTGCTGTATGTTGTCATAATATTCAGTTGATTCAAATTCTACACTAATGTCTATTTTCATATATCTTTGATCTTTTGACTTATTGGCTTTATCTGCTAAACTAATTACAAATGGCCTAAGTTTTAAAATTGGTTGCGCCGGTATAACTTTGCTTCCAGATGATACGAATTCACTTGGGAGCCAAAACGACATAGAATTTTCCAATGGATGAACATTTACTAGATTTTTTAAAATAGAATAATTTACCAATTCAACTCTGTCTCCTTTTCTAAACATGCGACAGTTAAGTTTCGCGGCGATTTCTAGTTTTGATGAACCACCTACTCCACCGGTTTCTGTTAAATATTTTTCATAGGATTGTATTGATGGACAACCTATAGCAATATCAACAATTATTTTTTCTATGTTTCCATTTGATTTGAATTTGTCGGTAGTATCGCTACCTATGGCGTTTGTCACGTAAGATAGGATGCAGATAGTTGCAAGTGTATAAATAAATAGGCGTCCTAATTTTGTATGTATTTCCATATTAAGTTCGCTTTGTGTTGGTAAGGTTCAAATGCAGTTAATATTTGTTCTTAATATTTCCTAACCCTTTAATTCGTAAAATGCAAACGATTTGATAGGATTTTGATGTTTTAGTTTGTTTAGGAGGAAATTATGAAAATCACATCAATAGGTATTAGTACAGCTAGTAAAGCAATTACCTGTCTTAATGCACTTAGAATTTCACCGGATATTGATGATGAAACATTTAAGATGGATTGCCAGAAGATGATGAATAAACTTTTTAAATTATATCCAGATCACTTGGCACAACCGTCAGAATGATTATTTGCCTAGATAAGCAACAGATACTTCTTGATAAATTTTTCTGTTGTCGTCATAAACACTGTTTTGAATGATGCTTATTAGTGTGTACCCATGTTCTTTTATATAATGGTTGATTGGTCTTTCTAATCTTCCAATATCATATGATGAATCACAGTGACCACAAAATATCATAGTATCACTTCTTAGTTCCACAATGTTTTTAAAGTTGTTCTTTGTCATTTTACGCTCCATTGTTGATGGTTTTAAATTGGTTTTAAATTGGTTTTAAATTGGTTTTAAATTGGTTTTAAATTGGTTTTAAATTGGTTTTAAATTGGTTTTAAATTGGTTTGATGGTTGAAACAGAACAGGCGTTATACCGCGCCCCTTAATTCGTTTATAGACAGATTCCGTCTAACACAATATTGGCTCATTCCGCATAGTAGGGTAAAATACGGAATTATACATCCGTTCGATAGGGAATCGTTATGCGAAAAGATGAACAATGTCAAGACAAAAGCGGCTTTACGCGTTTTTGGGATGGCTTTCAGGTGATGCTGATCGGAGAGGGGGTCGACCCTAAAAAGGCGGAATGGTATGTGCGTTGGGGGCAACAATTTGCACGCTCTTCTCGTGGGACATTGAGAAAAAGAACCGCTGGCGATATCACCCGGTTTTTAGATGCAATGGCTGCCAGTGATAATTTTCAGGAATGGCAGGTAAGCCAGGCTCGGATTGCCCTCAAGAATTTATACCAGAAATATCTGACCCCACAGGCGTCTGATGCCGTTATCGCCTTGGATGCCTTGCTGCATGGCTACAACGCCACCAACAGCAGCGATGCTGTCGGCGTTGTAGCCGGAACGCGGCGGCAGGGTCATTTTTTTCTTGACCAGGGGGACCCCGCGCCGGTCCGCGAGCGTTTTGCCGAACAATTCGCCCGCTTTCGCACCACCATGCGGACACTTCATTATTCAATCCGAACCGAACAATCGTATGAGCAGTGGCTGGTGCGCTATCTGCTTTTCAATCTCGCCAGCGATCTCGTGCCCGGGACCGATGCCGTTCGCACTTATCTTGGCTATCTCGCCGAAGTGAAAAAGGTTGCGGCATCTACCCAGGCGCAGGCTTTAAACGCGCTGGTCTTCTATCACGGCCGGGTGCTCGGTGAAGAGCTTGGCGATTTTGCCGATTTTGCCAGAGCGCGCCGACCGCAGCGATTGCCCGTGGTTATGTCGGGGACAGAGGCAAAGGCTCTGCTTGCACGAATGAACGGGATGCACCATCTCATGGCCGCCATCATGTATGGCAGCGGCCTGCGCTTGATGGAGTGCGTCAGATTGCGGGTTCAGGATATCGATTTTGGTAGGCAACAAATCATTGTCCGGGCCGGCAAGGGGGACAAGGACAGGGCGACGGTGATGCCGGGCTATATTGTCGAAAAATTGCATGCCCAACTCAAGCGGGTCAAGGAGATGTTCGACGTTGACTGCACCAATGCCGGTTTTGGCGGTACGACCATTGCCAGCGCCCTGGCGAGAAAATACCCGCAGGCAGCAAGGGAATGGATGTGGCAGTATGTTTTTCCCTCCAGCAGCCTTGTGCTGCATCAGGAAAGCGGGACGTTGCGGCGTCATCACCTGCACGAGACGTCAATCCAGAAGGCGGTGAAACTGGCGGCGCGGAAATCCGGGCTGACCAAGCATGTTACCTGTCACACCTTGCGGCATTCCTTTGCCACCCATCTTTTGGAATCGGGCTATGATATCCGCACCATCCAGGAACTGCTGGGACACAAGGATGTCAGCACGACAATGATTTACACCCATGTCATGCAGAGGGGCGCGCAGGGGGTAAGGAGCCCTCTCGACAGGTTGTTGGCGGGATAGCGGGTTGGGAACGCAACCCCGTCCCCTGCCCAATCGGTGACGGCATAAGAAATCCCGGCGGGACTTTGCGGCCGGCCGGGATCATTCACAACGCTGTGGCTGGCTTCAATCTTACTTCTTGCCCCACTTGTCGCGGATGCGGCGCACCGCCTCCTCGACGTTCGCCTTGGAGCCGAAGGCGGAGAGCCTGAAATAGCCCTCGCCCGACGGCCCGAAGCCGCTGCCGGGGGTGCCCACCACGTGGCACTCGCTGAGGAGCTTGTCGAAAAACTCCCAACTCCCCATCCCCTCGGGGGTTTTCAGCCAGATATAGGGGGCGTTCACCCCGCCGTGGCACTCGATGCCGGCGGCGGCCAGATTCTCGCGGATGATCCGGGCGTTTTCGAGGTAATAGGCGACCACCTCCTTGACCTGCGCCCATCCCGCGTCGGAATAAACGGCGGCGGCGGCGCGCTGCACCGGATAGGAAACGCCGTTGAACTTAGTGCCCTGGCGGCGGTTCCACAACTTGTTGAGCGCCACCTTCTCGCCGGAGGCGGTGGTGGCGGTGAGTTCCTCCGGCACCACGGTGAGCCCGCAGCGGACGCCGGTGAAGCCGGCGGTCTTTGAAAAGGAGCGGAACTCGATGGCGCAGTGGCGGGCGCCCTCGATCTCGTAGATCGAATGCGGGATGCCCGGCTCGGTGATAAAGGCCTCGTAGGCGGCGTCGAAGAAGATGATCGAGTCGTTGGCGCGCGCGTAGTCGACCCAGCCCTTGAGCTGCTCCCTGGTGGCGACGGTGCCGGTGGGGTTGTTGGGGTAGCAGAGGTAGATGATATCAACCTTCTCGGCGGGATAGGCCGGGGNNGAAGCTGTTCTCCGCCGTGCAGGGCATGTAGACCAGCCCCTCATAGTAGCCCCTGGCGTCGGCCTCGCCGGTGCGGCCGAGCATGACGTTGGTGTCGTTGTAAACCGGATAGACCGGATCGCAGATCGCCACCTTGCTGGAGAGGTCGAAGATGTCGAGGATGNNTGTAGACCGGGTAGACCGGGTCGCCGATGGCCACCACGTTATCGAGGGCGAAGATATCGAGGATGTTGGCGCAGTCGCACTTGGAGCCGTCGGAGATGAACACCTCGCTGCTCTTCAGCGTTACCCCCAGCGGCTTGAAGGATTTCTCGATGATGGTGTTGATCAGCCACTCGTAGCCCTGTTCCGGGCCGTAGCCGTGAAAGGTCTCGGCCCGGCCGAGGTCGTCGACCCCCTCGTGGAAGGCCTTGAGGATGGTGGGCACCAGGGGAAGGGTGACATCGCCGATGCCCAGGCGGATCACCTTGGCCTCGGGGTTGGCCTCGGAGAATGCCCGTACCCTTTTCGCGATCTCCGGAAACAGGTAACCGGCCTTCAGCTTCAGATAGTTGTCGTTCAAACGTGCCATGGGGGAACATTCCTTTGCAGATTGGGGGTTTTTAGCCAAACGGCGTTTCGCCGTCCGCGTATCAAAAGGCCACCTTGTTTAAACAAAGGAAGGGTTGGCTGTCAACAGGATGCTGTCGAAAAAGGGAACATTTGCCGAATCGGCCGGGGCGGGGAGGGAAAAGCGGCTACAGGGGGGGCGCGGCAAGGTCGTAATCGCCGGCGAGAAAACGGTCGGCCAGCCGCTCGGCGGCGGCGTCGCTGTCGAGAATGGCGTCGAGCTGCCGGGTGTAGGCGACCAGGCGGCCGATCTGGTCGAGAATGCGCTCGATATCCGCCCGCCCCAGGTTGGAAACCCTGGCCACCAGCAGATCGCCGGTGGTCTTGATGATAAAGCCGCTCTCGCCGAGAATCCGCGCCATCATCCGCACCCGCCGCGAACGGCTGGTGATGGAGGCCGCGCCGCCGACGAAGCGAAAGTAGATGTGGTTGTTGCGCGGCTTGTCGCTGCAGTAGCTGTCCAGCATGTTGTAGTGATACCCGAAGCGCATGCTCATGTTGACATACTCCTGCGAGATCACCGCCAGGTTGACCCCGGCGCCGCCGGCGGCCCCGGAGAAATCACCGGCCCTGGCCATCCCGGAAAGGAGATCCCGCCCGGCCAGGGCCATGGCGCCGTCATGCCAGACCCCTGGGTGCCGCATGCCGCCGAGGAGCGCCCGGAGCGGCACCGAGGCGACGGCATCCAGGGAGACGTCACCGCGCCCGCCCCCCCTGATCCCGCCGCCGAGATCGATGGCCAGCACCTGCATGGGCAGCGCCACCGCCAGCCTCCGCACCCCCCGGTTGCCGCGCAAGCCGCCCAGCACCCCGCGCCCCTGCCGGGTGGCGCTGGCCACCAGCTCCTGCACCGACTTCTCGTGCATGAAGCGGATCAGATCATGCACGGTCTTGCACTTCTCCGGCGCGAACTCCTCCTCCAGGGGGTTGACCAGATTCAGCGGCGCGATGTAGCGCATGATATACTTCTGCCGCCTGAACTCGTACAGCTCGCGCACCTTGAGGGCGCTCTGCCGCTGCCGGCGCAGGAGCTCGTGGGCGATGCCGGCGTACACCGCGACCCGGTTGTCGTCGCCGGCGACCAGGGTGACCTCCTCGCCGTGGCCGAGCAGGGTGGTGGCGTTGCCGGCGTTCACCACCGTGGGCACGTTGAACTCGCGGCAGATGGAGGCCATGTGGCTGGTGGGCGCGCCCACGTCGGTGACGATGGCGCCCAGGAATGGGATCACCCGCACGAAATGGGGCGAATCGTGCCGGGCGACGAGGATCGCGCCACGCGGCACCCGGTCGAGCTCCTCGGCGGCATGCAGCACAAAGACCTTGCCGGCCACCGCCCCCTTGCGCACCACCACCCCCTGATCCGCCAGCAGCACCGGCAGATGGCAGGGCGCGGCCGGGCCATCCGCCGCCTCGGCCGCCTTCTCCTCAAGCGCCCCCTCCACCCGTAGGCCGCGCGCCTGCAGGATATAACAGCGCCCGGCCCGGTCGATGGCCCACTCGATATCCTGCGGCCCCTTGAAATAGGTCTCGATGGCGCACGCCTTCCGGGCGAGTTCCAGCGCCTCGGCCTCGGCGAGACAGGGCAGGCCTCGCAACTCGGCCGGGGTGGCGACGGTCTCGATGCCGGCCGCGCCACGGCCGACCACCATGGTTTCCTTCGCGCCGATCCGGCTCGCGACAAGCCTCGGCTCCTCGCCCTTGGCCACGGTGTAGTGGTCGGCGTCGGTCTTGCCGTCCACCACCGCCACCCCCAGCCCCCAGGCCGCGTTGATGAGGATGGCGTCCGGCTCCCGGCCGGCGGCGACGGTGAAGATCACCCCGCTGCAGCGGGCATCCACCATCATCACCCCGCCCACCGCCATCCTGAGCCGCCCCGGCGCCAGGCCCAGATGCTGCTGGTAGGCGATGGCGTCGGCATCGAAAAGGCTCGCCAGCACCTCCCTGTACGCCTCGCCCGCCGCCGGCCCGTCGCACGGCACGTTGAGCACCGAGGCAAACTGCCCGGCAAAGGAGAAATCCCCATCCTCCTCGTCGGCGCTGCTGCGCACGGCGATGGCGACCCCCGGCCCACCCCGCTCGCGAATCCGGGCCGTGGCCCGCGCAAGCCCCTCGGCCAGGGCGGGCGGGATCTCGCCGGCCAGCACCCCGGCCCGCAGGTCGGCCGCCGCCGAGGCTGGGTCGGGCGCGGCGGCAAGCGCTGCAAGCGCCTGATCGAGGCCGTTATGGGCGATGAAGGCGTCAAAGGCGGCGGTGGTGACGGCAAAGGAGGGCGGCACCGCGAGGTGCAGGGCGTTGCCGATCTCGGCCAGATGGCTGTTCTTGCCGCCCACCGCCTCGGCCATGTCCCAGGTGAGGTCGGGGTAGGCGACCACCAGCGGCCCGCTCTCGAGGCCCCGGCCGTCGAACATCCGCCGCACCAGCCCGTCGATGCGGGCCAGGGACTCGGCGAGCTGGGGATAGCGGTTGTCGCTCAACAGGGAAAAATTGCGGATGGAGCCGCTGATCGACTCATACAGCGCGCCGTAGGCGCCACGGGTGTAGTTGGCGTCAAACAGGTAATCGCCGCCGAGCTTCTCGCCCATGTCGGTGATGATCTCCAGGGAGCGGTTGTTGTTCTCAAGCACCGCCTGGAAATGGGCGAAGAGCAGCCTGGGATCGGCGGCCGGGCCGGGCATCGCCTTGCGCAGGAAACCGCCCAGCGACCGCACCCCGCTCAACAAATTCGCGCCCATCGCCCGCCCCCCGCCCCGGCTCAACCGGCCGCGCCGCTCCCAAGCGCGCGCTGGATGGAAGCCTTCAGCTCCTTCAGCTTCACCGGCTTGGGGAAGAAATCGTGGACATCGTCGCGCAACGCCTCGATGGCCACGTCCAGGTTGGCGAAGGCGGTGATCATGATCACCACCGTCTGCGGGTAGAGCTTCTTGACCGTGCGCAGCACCTCAAGCCCGTCCACCCCCTTCATCTTCAGATCGGTGACCACCACCTGAAACGGCTTCTCGACCAGGCGATCCAGGGCGGTGCGGCCGTCGAGATAGGTTTCCACCTCATACCCCTCCTGCTCCAGGGACAGCCGCGCCATGTCGCCGACGATCTTCTCGTCGTCAATGATCATTATGCTATGCTTTGCCATTACAACACTCCTTTACACTCTTGCAGCTCGGCAACGTAACGAAAAAGGCGGTACCGACGTCGGCCGAGCTTTCGACGCGGAGATTGCCGCCATGATTCCTGATAATCCCGTAACTGACCCATAGCCCCAGGCCGGTCCCCCCCTCTTCCTTGGTGGTGAAAAACGGATCGAAGATATGATCCATGAATTTCGGCTCGATGCCCTTGCCGGTGTCGCGGATCTCGATCTCCACCTCGTCTTCGCCGGCAAGGTAACGGGTGACGATGGTCAGGCGGCCGGTGTTGCCCATGGCCTGGATGGCGTTGGTGGTGATATTGACCAGCACCTGCTGCACCTGGTGCTCGTCGATGTAGACGGTGGGCAGGTTGTCGGCGAAATCGAGCCGCAGCTTGATATTGGAGACGTTGAGCATGTTCTGGACCAGGGAGATGGTCTTCTGGATCACGTTGTTGACCTCGTTCTCCACCAGGTGCTTTTCCTTGGGCCGCGAGAAATCGAGCAGGTTCTTGATGATCACCCGCAGCCGCTCGGTCTCCTCCTCCACCCGCTGCATGAAATCGATGCGCTGCTCCCGTTCCAGGTTGTCGTACACCTCCATATAGGTCTGGGCGATCATCGAGATGTTGTTGAGGGGGTTGTTCAACTCGTGGGCGACGCCGGTGACCAGGATGCCGATGGAGGCGAGCCGCTTCGACTGCAGGATCTCCTTCTCACGGTTCTGCAACTCCCCGGCCATGGTGTTCACCGCCTCGATCACCGCCCCCATCTCGTTGGGGAGGATCCGCACCGGCTCCTTGCCGTAGTTGCCCTTGGCAATGGCCTCGGTCAACTCGACCACCTTGCGCAGCGACTGGCCGATATTGGCGACGATGAGATAGGTGAAGAGGAGGGCGAAAAAGACCACCCCGAGAAAGGAGTAGAGCAGAATGGTCTTGGACTGCGCAATGATGCCGCCGACCCGCTCCCGCTCCATGGCGGTGATGCTTTCGGAAAACTCCTTGAGATGCCGGCCGGCAAGCCGGAGCCGGACCAGGGTGTCGCGCCGGTTTTTCCGCCCCGCGGCCTGTGTCGCCTCCCGGCGGGTGGCCTCGACGCTGTGCTGGTATTCGTCGAGATTGGCCTTGAGCTGCTGGTAGTTGTCGTGCCCCACCGCCCGGATAATATCCGCCTTGACCTCGTCCATGGAGGCGGCGGAGGTTTCGAGGATATCCTCGATCTCCTCCAGGGTATCGGGATCGCCGTAGAGGAGATAGTTTTTCTCGGCCAGACGCATGGCCAGGAAGGAGGCGTTCAGCTCGTCGGCGATCACCGTGAAGCGGAATTTGGTCAGGATCTGGTTGAGATCGTGGAGGGAAAAGGTGCCGATGAGGACGATGAGCGCGATCAGCACCGCGTTGGAAAAATAGACCTTCTGCTTGATCTTCATTGCACCCCTCTCATTGGGCCAGCACCCCGCTGCGGGTGCGGGGCAGTTCGGCCTGTTCCTTGCGCACCGGCAGGTACCAGAACAGCCCGTCGACCAGCATCAGCAAGCCGAACAGGATCACCAGCAGATCGAAGAAGGTGTTCATGTTCAGGCCGAAATAACTCATCATGCCGACGCCGAGGCTCATGAAGGAAACCCCGGTGCGGACAAAGGCAAGGCCGGTGCGGGCCCGTGAATAGATGGTCCGGTAACAGGCGCCGATGGTGCGCTGCGCCGCCAGCACGTTGCGCTCCCTGGCGAGATGGGTGCGCTCCTGGCTCCCCGGCGACGGATAGAGGATCGTGCAGTACTTGGCGAGCAGGTCGCCCAGCCGGGCGAGCATGGTCGCCTTGGTCGGGGTCGGCTCGCCGCCGTTATGCTCGATGAAGTGGTACCCCTCCAAAAAATGCAGGGTGGCGGCGGTGACCTCCACCAGGGTCTGGTTGCGGGGCGGGGTCAGCCGCGACCGGCGCACCTGCAGGTAAGCCGGCAGGCCGCCGCCGATCAGCAGCACCCCCACCGCCAGCACCCCCCACGCCATGCCTTCCGGGGCGCGGAGATCGGGCGAGCGCAACAGGGCGGCGGCGATGGCGGCCAGGGCCAGGCCGTTGCGGGCCAGCACCAGCGAGGTCCGCGCCTTGGCCATGTCGGTGCGGTAGCAGGCAAGGCGGGTGCGCCACTGGGCCATGGTGTTGCGCCAGAAGGCATGACCGGTGCGCTCGGTGCCGATCAGCTCACCCGGCGGCGCATGGAGAAAATCCTGGGCATACCACTGGATATCGTCGGGCAGGGCGACCAGATACCGGCAGGGGGCCGGCGCGAACAGCGCCTCCACCTCCTCGCGCAGTTCCGGCGCCGACGGGTCCACGGCGGCGACAACCACCGCGCCCTCCTCGTCCCGGATCAGGGGGAACCATCCCCCCAGCACCGTCGCCTCCCTGGTGACCCGGCGCAGCAACTCCGGCGGCACCGGCAACCGCTCGTCAAATTCGATGGCCGGACAGCCGTGATATTCGGCCAAGGCCGCGAGCAGCGCCGGTCGGTCCACCCTGTGTTCGAGATGCAGCAGCCGCGCCACCGGCACCCCGCGAGAGATCGCCTCCCTGGTCGCCGTCCCGACCACGGCGGCCGTCAACCCCTCGACCTTGCCGGCCATGGCGCCAAACGCCGCGCTCTGCGCGTCAGGCCGGATCATTGCTGAACACCACCTTTTGCCAGCGTCGCACCGGCATGCCGTAATCCGGCACCCCGATCTCCATGTCCCCGCTGCAGTAAGGAAACTGCCGCCTGTACCGTTCGGCTGGCACGTTCAGATAGATGCCGTCGGCGACCAGGGCCAGCCCGCCGACCACCATCGCCGCCTCGAACAGCGCCCAGCCGACGCCGCCGCCATGAAAGGAGAAGATGAAGGCAACCCCCACCATCAGGATGCTGAGGCCGGTGCGGATAAAGGCGTAGCCGGTCCTGGCCCTCGCCATCACCGTCCGCAGCCGGGCCATCACATTCCGCCGCTCGGCGAGAACCGTCCGCTCAAGGGCCAGGCCGGTGGTCGCCCAGATGCCGGGGGCATGCCCGGTGCGCACCGGCAACGGCACGGAATGACACATCGGGCTGGCCGCGGTATGGGAATGCGGGAACGAAAAGTCCCAGATGGAGAGGTTCTCCGCCTTGGCCGCCGCGTATCCCTCCTTGCCGGCCCNNCCCGCCGATGAGGATGAGGGTGATATCTAGCACCAGCCAGCCCGAGGCGTGAAAGTGCCGGATCATGGCAAAGCCCAGCCCCACAAAGGAAAAACCGGTGCGGACAAAGGCGAGGCCGGTGCGCGTCTTGGCCATCCGGGTCCGATAACAGGCGAGCTGGGTCCGCTCCTCGGCCAGGTCGGTGCGGTCGTTGGCCAGATACCGCCGCCGCATCACCGGCGTCAGGTTCATCCATTCCTGCCTGAGGTCCAGCGCCCCGGCCACCTCGGGCAGGCGGCGGAAGAGCGGCGCGGCCTCCTCCCCGCTCACCGTCAGCACCGTGCTGCCGCCGGTGGCCTGGCTGTCGGTCCAGAGAACGGCGGCCCGATCCTGGATATCGCGGGAGACCAGATACCACTTGAAGCCGTCGTAGGACATGACACAACCCACCGCCAGCAGCGGCAGATCAAAGAGCAGCAGGGGGCCGGCGCCAAAGATCCGCATGAAGAGGAGGGCGATGGTGACAAAGGAGACGCCGGTGCGGATAAAGGCCAGCCCGGTGCGGCTCTTGGCCAGGAGCGTCCGGTAATGGGCCAGGAGGGAACGCCGCCCGGCCAGATAGGTGCGCACCCTGGCCAGCGGCGTGCGGCCGGCGGCCGGCGGGAAGCCGGGGNNTGAGGTCCTGATTGTGTTCGACGATGCGAACCACGTCGGCGGGGAGGCTCACGAAAAACACCACCTCGCTCACCCCCAGAACCGATTTGACGTGTTCGGCAAGCGCGGGGCCGGGGGCGCTGGCAACCACCGTCGCCCGGCCGTTCTCCACCGCGCACGGGAACCAGAACTCCCGCTTCAGCGCCTCCAGGTCGAGGCGCAGCAGCAGAAGCATCGGCGCCACGACCTTCTCATCATACTCGAGCCAGGGACAGCCGTATCGCTCGGCAAGCCCGGCGAGTTGCGCATACCGCTCTAAATCACGATAAAACACGATGCAATCTCATATCTTGACGGAGAAGACGCAGCCCGCGCCCGCACCCGGATAAAATTTTTGTCCGCCGGCAGCGAAATCGTCGAATCCTGGGATTTCAAGCCCCGGCCGGCGTCGGTCGCCCGTGACCGAGCAGCTCGTCGACGGCCGCGTAGACCACCTGCCGGAGTTCTTCAAGGCGAAACGGCTTGGCGATGAAATCGTAGGCGCCCAGCTGAAAGGCGGTGCGCGCCGTTTCCGCCTGGGCATAGGCGGAGATGACGATGACCCTGGTCGCCGGGTTCATCTCCTTGGCCTGCCGCAAGACCTCCCAGCCGTCCATGCCATCCATCCGCAGATCGGTGACCACAATCTCGAACGGCTGCCGGGCCATGGCCTCAAGAGCGGCTTCGGCGCTGGTGAAAATCTCCACCTCGAACCCCAGCTTGCCGTACACCTGCTGCAACCGTTTGCCGACAATGGCTTCATCGTCCACGACCAGGATCCGTAACGAGGGGGGAAACTCCTGTTGCTCCAACATTGCCAGTCGCCTTTCCTTGCAGAACCCGTTTCATCTTCGACATCAACGGGCCGCCCACCACGGGCGGCCCTCCCCGCCCCACCCAAGCAAGCGACATGCCACCAGGCCAACATCCCGAAACCACGCGCCATTCCCCGGCACGGGCATGCCGACAGCAGGGGCAGAACGTTTCAAGATGGAACCCAAAGGAACCATCCCACTGAAATAACAGCCATTATCGAGGGGAAACAGGTGTCGCGGCCTGAAACAGCCAGGCACCCGCAAGCAAGCTTGCCGACGGGAAAACGCGGACAAAAAAAGGCGACGCCGAAGCGCCGCCTTTGCAAAGGTTCCCGGCCGGGAACCCCAATCCCATGCAACCGTTTTACTATTCCACCTCGCAGGCGGCGCCGGCACAGGCAACCTTGGCGACCAGATAGCGGCTCTTGAAACCGGCGTTGTGCAGCTCGTTGCAGGCCATTTCCGCCCGGATACCGGTGGTGCAATGGATAAGGATCTCCTTGCCCTTGGGCAAGGTGTCCATCTTTGCGGCAAGCTGATCGAGGGGGATATGCACGGCGTGGAAAAAACTGCCGGCCGCCGCCTCGTCATCGTTGCGCACGTCGAGGATCAGCTTGTCGTCGACCTGCGCCGTGGCGACCTGCATGAATTCCTCGACGCCGACCTCATCCTTGCCGAGTTCCCGCACCCAGACGATCTCTTCCGGGGTGGGCCCCACGGCCACCTGTTTGCCGGCCTTCTGCCAGGCCTTGTAATCCATGGGCGAAAGCGCGATCTTCTGCCGCTGCAGTTTGGCAAGAGTCCTGTAGCCATTTTCCGCCTGATCGCCGTTGCCGTACAGCACGATCGGCGCGGCGGGGCTCGCCGGCAGATCATCGCCCGCGCCCTCCAGCTGCGCCAGGGGGATGTTGTGGGCGCGGGCGATATGGCCGGCCTCATACTCCGCCGGCGACCGGAGGTCGACCAGGACGATATTGCCGCTTTCAAGATAATTCTGGCTGGCGACCAGTGAGTTGCCGGCCTTCTTCCATCCTGGAACGCCCTGCAGCATGACATGCACGTTGGTGTAGCCGAGCTTGACCGCCATTTCGGCGTCCTTGACGGACATCCCGCAGGTGACGCCGCCGCAGAAAAAGACCAGCATCCTGTCCTTGTCGGCTGGCAGCAGCCTGGCGCCCTCTGCCTTCATCTTGTCCACCGGAATGGACACCGCGGTGGGGATGGAGCCCTGGGCAAACGGCTTGGCCGGCCTGGCATCAACCAGGAAATAGCTGTCGACATCGCCCTTGGCGATCAACATCGCCAGGTCGGCGACCTGCATCTCAACCGTCCCTAGCGGCAGCTTGACGAGTTTCGGCTTGATGACGGTTGCGATCCGTTCGGCGCCGACGGTTTTGAAATCGATGACGGCGCCATGGTCGGTGGCGGCATGCTCAAGGCCGGTGGTGGCTTCGTCGTATTTTACCATCATGACCTTGGCGTTGCCCTCCGGCCCCACTTCGATGGAGATGGTTTTCGCCTTTTTTGAAAGACCGACGACCTTGCCCGCGTAAACGTTTTTCTGCATATCAACCTGCGCCGCCACGGCAACGGAGCAGCCGGACATCCATGGCGGCATCGCCGGTGCTGCGGCCAACAGCAGCACGGAAGCCGCCAGGGGGGCAAAACCTTTCAACAGTTGCTTCTGCATGCGGATCTCCTTTTCCCAATTCATTTTGATAAAACCCGGAGCATGTCGTCACGCAGGTGCGGCAAACAATCCGCGGGCGGCAGCCGGCTCGGATAATACGGACCAACGCGCAGCCCGCTGCGGCATGGGCAAGCAAACCGCACCTCCGTCCGAGTGGCAGAGCGCTCCAGAACCTTGGGAATAATGCTACTGAGTATCAATAAAAAAGTAAATAAGTAAATACTTAAACACCAACAGGGAGATTTGCCCTTTGCAGCGAATAAACAGGCCGTGCGTCGTACCGTCGCCGGCCGCCTTTGAACGATTTTGAACGATGAAAAAGATTGAGAGAGGGAGAGGTGCTGCACGCCAGGCAGGGGAAACCTGGCTAAAAATCTTCGTCAGGAACGGCGGCTTTCTGTTTTGATCCAGAGCCGCCGCAGGGTTTGTCGCAGCTCATGGTCCGGGAGGGCGGCGAAGATCGCCTCGGCCTTCTTCAGCCGCTCCGGGTCAACCGGCCGCGGCGGGGGCTCCGGCGCCGGGGTCGGCGCCGGCTTGCCGAGGGCGGGATCGATCCGGAAACGGATGTCGCTGATCATGGCCCCGTCCAGCCTGGCGTTGATCTTCTCAAGCAGCAGATTCTTGGCGAGATGGAGGTGCTGCATCCAGACGGAATCCGACACCCGCAGCCACAACACCGTGCCGCGGATCAGGTCGGGCTGGGCGCGAAGGGCGATCTCCTCGCCCACCGCCTCGTCCCAGAACGAGAAAAGCGCGTGCATCCGCAGCCGCTCCTGCCAGTTCTTCCGCTGGAACAGTCCGCCGAGCAGATCGCCGAGATTTTCAGGTTGGTGCGATTTTACCATGCCCCGCGCCTTTTGCCGCCATGAGATTGCCGTTGCCGATTCACGGCCACGATTCTAATCAACCCTTGCCCCTTTGCAAAGAACTCATTATATAGATGCCAACGTTATTTATTCGGCCGTCCGCCACGATAATCAGCGGGCGGCCTTTCTGTATCATCTTTCATCCAGATTCTGAGGAGCAACAGCAATGGGTTTTCGTTGCGGTATCGTCGGCCTGCCCAATGTCGGCAAATCCACCATCTTTAACGCCCTGACCGCCGCCGGCATCGAATCGGCCAACTACCCCTTCTGCACCATCGA
>DHYT01000049.1:0-9339 GCA_002415465.1 Desulfobulbaceae bacterium UBA5123 | reverse complement strand
AGGGCGAGGGGCTGGGCAACCAGTTCCTCGGCCACATCCGCCAGGTGGACGCCATCGCCCACGTGATCCGCTGCTTTGCAAACGACAACATCGTCCATGTCGAGGGCTCCATCGACCCGTTGCGCGACCGGGAGGTGATCAACACCGAGCTGATCCTCGCCGATCTCGACACCGTGGAGAAACGGCTCAAGAAAACCGCCTCCATGGCCAAGTCCGGCGACAAGCTGTACAAGGCGCAGCTCATCATCCTCGAAGAACTTGAAAAACTCCTGAACGCCGGCAACCCGGCCCGGCTCCTGGAGCTGGACGACACCGGCGTCAAACTGATGAAGGAGCTCTGCCTGCTCACCAGCAAACCGGTGCTCTATGTCGCCAACGTGGCCGAGGAGGACATCAACGCCGGCAACCAGTGGGTGGACCAGCTGAAAGAGGTGGCTGCCTCCGAGAACGCCTCGGTGGTGATGATCTCAGGGGCCATCGAGGAGGAGTTGAGCAACCTGCCGGCGGAGGAGCGCAAGGAATTTCTCGAAGACATGGGGCTTGCCGAATCCGGCCTGCACCGGTTGATCAAGGCCGGCTACGAACTGCTGGGGCTGATCAACTACTTCACGGTGGGCGAGAAGGAAACCCGCGCCTGGACCATCACCAAGGGCACCAAGGCGCCGGGGGCGGCGGCCGCCATCCACACCGACTTCGAGAAGGGGTTCATCCGCGCCGAGGTCATCGCCTACGACGACTTCATCGCCTGCAACGGCGAGGCCGGGGCCAAGGAGAAGGGGCTGCTGCGCCTCGAAGGCAAGGAGTACGTGGTGAAAGACGGCGACTGCATGCACTTCCGTTTCAACGTGTGAGGGGTTGGGAGGCGTTGTCGCCTCCCCGCAAGCCGCAGGCCCTGTTCAGGTTGCCCACCAGTTTCCTGGCCGCGCCGGCGCCCTTGACGCCGTCGGCGACCACCAGCCTCCCCCCCGACCTGAGCCGGGCCCGGACGGTGTACTTCACCGCCGCGTCCGCTCCGCCGCCACTCTGCCGTCCGATCTCGGCCGAGAACCCAACCACCTCGCTCACCGGCCGTTTCCGCACCCACGGCACCCCGAAGAGGCTGCGGCTGACCCACAGTTCGCCGTTTTCCACATCCACGCGCAGCGTATTGGCAAGCAGATACAGGACCGCGATCAGCAAAATCAAAGCGATCACGGTAAAAATGCCGCCGATCACTACCGCCAGGACATTGCCCCTGGACACGGACGCGACATTCCAGGCCCCATAGGCCGCACAGCCAAGGCCGCCGCCAAAGAGGAGCAAAAAGGCGGCATCCCCGAGATTCCGGTGCCAGGGGCAGTAGAATGAAAAATATCCCTCCCGATGAAACATCGCCACCCCATCCGCCACCTCCGACAGATCCTTCTCAACGGCAACCGACATCCCCGCCGTCGCCTCGCTGGTAAAAAGCGGCGTCGCCGTTGCCGCCACCGGCACCACGTAACTGCACGAGAGACCCTGCGGCCCGTCCAGACACTCAACCCGCAACACCCACTTGATACCTTCAAAAAAAGCCAGCCGGCGCAGGTCATTACCATCAAACTGCTGATCTTGGCTCGGCGCCAGATCAGCGGGAATCGCAAAACAAATCCCGACCCGAGCGCCGATCTCGCTCTTGCCGCCCAACACCTCCGCTTGATCCTGCCAGCGGATGATCTCCCGGTTCGAGGAACGGCCGGAGCCGCCCGCGCCGCCGCGCACCACATCAACGCAGTTCAGGGTAAGCTGAAAACGCCGGCCGACCCATTCCTCCCCCATGATCTCCAAAAAACCGCCGACATTGCCGCCCAGCGAGCCTGGCAACGGGTCAAGATGAAACGACATGGGACCGGTGTGCGCCAACCGCTGCCCGAGCCACTGCCAGTAAATCGCCACGCCGACGCCACCGGCGACAAAAAGAGAAAGGATCAAATCCGGCGCGACCCCCCTCACCATGCCGGGGAGCAGCACGAAAAAAAACAGCGGCAAAGAGAAAACATTCCAGACCACACTGACAAGCTTGAGCAGCTTGAGACGCACGAACGTGTTCGGATACCGAACCGATGACGCTAAGGTCATAACTCATCCTCCCTGAAATCATTGCGGCGGGACCGCACCGTGGATGCAAAATCCCGTTACGAACGGCCTAGTATAAAGTATGCCATAATGCGCCGCCATTACGGCGCATTGATTTTCCCGCAGCACATGAATCTATCGGCTACCTTATTCCGCCCCCCCCCCGCAACAGACAAAAGTAGCACGGCGCAACCGCCGTTGGTATACTGCTGTGAATGGCATTTAATCTACCAGCATACCCATGCGCTTCCCCATCCATCCGATTCAATCATACAGGAGTTCGCTATGACCTTAGCAACCAACAAAAAACTGCTGGTCTGTCAGTCGGTGATCGGCGAGATCACCTCGCCGGGCGGGGGGATCAACCCCTACCGGATCAACCCGGAAGGCCACGCCGACATCTATCCCGGCGTCGGCGGCATCACCTACAACCTGCGCATCGGCGATCTGGCCTGCGAGAAGTTCGGCGACCACGTGGAACCGGCGGTCTCCTTGAGCAACTTCACGCAGGTCGGCGGCCAGCCCGGCCCCAACCGGGCGCTGAACCAGTTTTCCTGCGTCGGCAATGAGGCGAAGGTGGTCTCCGGCGACGCCAAGGGCGAGATCGGCCGGGTCACCGGCAAGCACGGCGGCATCGAGCATGTGCTGATCGATTTTGCCCCGGAAGTTTTGGAAAAGATGGTGATCGGCGACAAGATTCAGATCAAGGCCTGCGGCTGCGGCCTGCAACTCACCGATCATCCATCGATCAAGGTGCTCAACCTCGATCCGGCCCTGCTTGAGAAGATGGGGTTGAAGGAACTCAAAGATGGGAAAATCCAGGTGCCGGTGACCCACACCGTCCCCTCCAGGGTAATGGGCTCCGGGATCGGCGCCATGCACAGCCACAGCGGCGACTACGACATCCAGCTCTTCGACGAGCCGACGGTGAAGGAGTATGGCCTTGAAGATCTGCGACTGGGCGACGTGGTGGCGATCATCGACGCCGACGCCACCTACGGCCGCATCTACAAGACCGGCGGGGTGATCATCGGCATCGTCGTCCACGCAAGCTCGGTGATCGCCGGCCACGGCCCCGGGGTGATGATCGCCATGTCATCGAAAGACGGACGGCTGGTGCCCAAGATCGACGCCAAGGCCAACCTGCAAAGGTACTTCAAAAAACTGTAAGCTTTCCCCCCTTGGCGGAGGCGTGAGGATATCCCGCCTCCGCATTCATCCTTTTGTAACGAGACGGTGCATACGGAACTTTTCTCCCCCAGAGTGGTCAGGTGAGTAACGGCAACAACGCGGTTGCCGGCAACGGACCTTGCTCACCAGACCTTGGATACACAAAAAATGACCAAGAAATCGTCGCTGCCGCTCTGGCGCAAGATCCATATCTACAGCTTCGGCTACCTGAAATGGCCGAGCATCTTTGTCTCGGTCATCTTTGTGGTCATCTCCATCACCGGCATTCTCTACAATCACACCCATGATTTCGAGTTCCTGAAAAAGGGGCGCGTTGCCACCTCGTTTTTGCCGGCCAGCTACCAGGAACGGCTCGACAAAACCCGCCAGGCGCAGGGGCTTGCAGAACTCTTTCCGGAAGAGGCCCACAGCGTGCCGGCGCTCTGGCTCGTCAAGGACCTCCATACCGGCGACTTCTTCGGGCCGTGGGGCCGCATCTTTTATGATCTTGTCGGCGTGAGTCTGATCACCCTCGCGGTGAGCGGCTGTTATCTGTTTTTAAAACTCGGCATCCCGGCAAGAGCCAAACGAAAAGGAGATTCATAGATGAAAAGGTTATCCGTTGTTATCGCCCTCATCCTCACCCTGGCCTTTATCCCCACGGCCTTCGCTGGCGCGCCGCAGAAAGGGAAGGCGCTGACCCTCCCCCAGCTTGCCGACAAGATCGCCGATTACGAAAAGAAGGATATCCTGCTCACCGGCACTGTTTTGGGCGCCTGCGGCAGCGGCTGCAAGATGTGGGTGGGCAACAACGATTACAAGGAAGGCGACCCGGTTGCCCTGGTGTGGGCCAAGGACAACGCCTTCAAGTTCAAGACCGGCGTCGTCGGCCAGAAGGTGCTGCTCAAGGGGTTTGCGGTGGCCAAGTATGTGAACCTCTGTCCCACCGAACAAAAGGCGCTTGAAAAAAAGAAGGCCGAACAGGCAGGCACGGCCAAAAAGAATTGCGACCCCACCAAGAAAACGCCGGCCGAAACCAAGCTTGAGGCGTCAAGCCAGCTTCAATCAATTACTTTCTTCGCCACCGCCGTGGAATACCTGCCATAACGGCAACGATTTCGGCACCGGCCTGTGCCATGCCGGCAAGCCGGTGCATCCCCTGGCCGGCAACGGGGCCGCCCCCTGCCCCGGATAAAAAACGGCGGGATGCTTGGGCCGCCCTTCCCTTGCCAGAGGACGGCCACCGCGCAGGGGGCCTTGATGATCAGCACTTTTCCAGCAGCACCGACCACGCCCCGTCGGCAAGGCGGGTTTGGCCGAGAACCCGGTGTCCTTCCCTGCCCGCCGAGGCCGGCACGTTGATGACGGGCGGCCCGTCATCGAGGATCACCTCCAGCACCTGGCCCGACCGCAGGGCGGCAAGGCCGACCTTGGCATGGACCAGATTCATGGGGCAGCCGATGCCCCGGCAGTTTTTCACCGCATCCGCCTTGACCCCCATCGACTCGCCCTCCTCAACAACGGTGATCTCTTGCGGGCTCACCACCCCGCCCCGAATCCCGAACGACTTGACCGCAGGCTCCGCGTCAGCCAGGGAGATGATCAGATAGCTGATCTCCGGGTCGTGGGCCAGGCGGATATCCTCGGCCGACGGCCGGGCCGGGGTTGCCGGGTGACTGTGGTAGACGCCGGCGAGCTTGAGGCCCATGGCCCGCATCTCCCTGATGGCCGTGAACTGCTCCTGCGGGTCCATGCTGTAGTGATCGGCGGCCTTGTCCAGGTTGGTGAGCGGATAGTAGCCCACCACCACCCCGTCCCGTTCGGCCAGATAGCCGCACGCCTCGTTGGGCAGCTCCCCTTCGGCATGATCGATGATCGCCTTCCGCACCTGCCTTGTGATCTCCATCGCTTGTCCTCCCATGTGTTTTCTTATGCCCGCCGCTTCAGGCCGCAGACCGCCTGTTCCATGTCGCTCAACTCGGTGATGCTGGGACTGCTGCCGCAGAGCGGACAGTTCTCCTGCCGGCGCAGCCTTATCTTCCGAAAATCCATGGTCTTGGCATCGAAGGAGAGCAGCGCATCGGTGAGCAGCCGGCCCGTCCCGGTAAGATACTTCAACGCCTCTGCCGCCTGAATGGTGCCGAGCATGCCGGCGATGGCACCCAGCACCCCGGCCTGGGAGCAGGTTGGCACGGCGTCGGGCGGCGGCGGTTTCCGGAAGGAACAGCGGTAGCAGGCGGATTTCCCCGGCACCACGCTCATGGTCTGTCCGTCGAAGCGGAGGATGCCGCCATGGGAGAAGGGGATCGACTCCATGACACAGGCGTCGTTGATCAGGAACTTGGTGGGGAAGTTGTCGACCCCGTCGACCACGAAATCATAGCCGCGAATCAACTCACGGATATTAGCGGCGCTGACGTATTGCCGGTAGGTGTTGACGGTGACATCCGGGTTGACGGCCCGCATCTTGGCCGCCGCCGACTCCACCTTGGCCGCCCCGATATCCTCGGTAAAGTGGGTGATCTGCCGCTGAAGGTTTGAGATCTCCACATGGTCGTTGTCGACGATGCCGATGGTGCCGACCCCGGCCGCGGCCAGATACAACGCCACCGGCGCGCCCAGGCCGCCGGCGCCGATGATCAACACCTTGCCCGCCAGCAGCCTGGCCTGGCCTTCCACCCCCACGTCCTCCAAGAGGATATGGCGGCTGTAACGATGCAGTTGCTCTTCGCTGAAATCTGTCATAGCTTCTTCAAACCTCTCTCCAGATCATCGATGATATCCGCATGGTCCTCAATGCCCACCGACAGCCGGAGCATGGTGGGCCGCACACCCATGGCCAGCTTCTCCTCCTCGGCATACTCGGCGAAGATTGTTGAAAACGGATGCACGATCAATGTTTTGTTGTCGTTGACGTTGGTGGCCCGCCGGACCAGTTGCAGGCTGTCCATGAAGGCGAAGCAGGCCTTCTGGTCCTTGAGGTCGAAGGTGAGGATGCCGCCGCAGCCGCGCCCAAACTGCTTTTCGGCCACCGCCTGAAACGGCGAGCCGGCAAGCGCGGGATAATGCACCGTCGCCACCCCGGCCGCCCCGGCCAGGTAAGCGGCGACCACGGCGGTGTTGGCGCAGCTCTTGTCGATACGCAGGCTCATGCTCTCGAGGCCCAGGCTCTGCAGATAGGCGTTGTGCGGCGACAGACAGGCGCCCACGTTCCGGAACACCTCCTGCCGCAGGGCGGCGACAAAGGCCATGGGTCCGAGCTGCTTGGCCGTGGCCGCAAACCTGGGCGAGCGGCGCCAGTCATAGGTGCCGTTGTCGATGATCACCCCGCCCAGGCAGGTGGCGCCGCCTGAGATGTACTTGGTGGAGGAAAGCAGTTCGATGTCCACCCCCGCCGCCTTGGTGTTGAAGAGATAGGGGGTGAGAAGGGTATTGTCCATGAGCAGCGGCACCCCGTGCCTCCTGGTGACGGCGCTGATCTCGGCGCAGTCGGCCACCTCCAGTTGCGGGTTGGTGATGCTCTCCAGAAAAACGGCGCGGGTCTTGCCGTCGATGGCCCGCTCCACCTCGGCCGGGTCGGTCATGGAGACGAAGCGCACCTCCAATCCCCAGGGTGCCAGGGTTCTTGTAAAGAGCGACAGGGTATTGCCGAACAGGCTGCGGCTGGTGACGATATTGCTCCCCGCCTCGGCCAGGGCAAAAACGGTGTTGCTGATCGCCGCCATCCCCGAGGCGACCCCGATGGCGGCCAGGCCGCCGGTGAGCACCCGCATCTTCTGCTCGAACTCCTGCACGGTGGGGTTTGAGATGCGGCTATAGCAGTGCGCCGGCTTTTTCCCCTCAAAGGCGAGCTGGATCGAATGGGAGGTATCGTGCTCAAAGGCGGCGTTGTCGTAAACCGGCATCCGCAGGGCGCCGTGCCCCCGCTCCCGACTCAAATCGCCGTGGATGGCCCTGGTCGCAAACCCTTTCATCAGCGCCCGCCCCCGCCCATGAAATAGAGAAAATCCACCTCATCGCCGGCCGTCAGCACCGTCGCGGCAAACCCCTCCCGGTCGAGAAAAACGCCGTTGAGCTGTACCGCAACCATCTCCGGCGACTCGACCTTTTTGACCTGCAATAACCGCAAGACCGTCAATCCCTGCTCGCCGAACTCCTCCACCTCTCCGTTGATCGTGATCCGCATGTCCTTCTCCTTGTGCAAGAAATAGTCGCGCTTCAGCCGCGTCGTCAATACATGATTAACTTGATCATGTTAGTAACGTATAAACCATGGGCGCAGGCGATCTGTCAACAGAATTTTCTGGCGTTGCCCAAAAAGAAAAAATCAGCGGGATGGAGAAGGCTGCAACGGGATGTCGCCACCATCCGGTTCAGCAGGTAACGGCAGCGGGTGAAAAAGGAGCGGAGAGGCGAAACAGGAGGAGGGACAAAACAACTAGATGTCAAACATGAGGACGCGGCCTTTTTCCTGCTGCCGCAGCAGCAAGTCGGCCAGACTGACCCGAAAGGCGTCGCGCAGGCTGGTCTCGGCGCGGAACAGCAGTTCACTGACCGCATCAACACCGACATCGCCCGGATCGGCAAAGGAAATCCCGCCCTCCAGGAGATCCAACACCTCCAGGGCCAGGNNCCCCCCCCCCGGGAACCCCCCCCCCCCCGGGGCCAGGATCTCGGCCGGCGGCCGGGCAAGGTTGTACCCGCCGTTTTTGCCGCGCACGCTCTTGATGAGATCCGCCTTGACCAGGAGATTGAAGATCTGCACCAGATACTGTTGGGGAATCCGGTTGAGGGCCGAGATGTCCTTGATCTGCAGAACCCCTTGCCCGTAATGCCCGGCCAGGGTCAGGATCGCCTGCAAGCCGTATTTGCTTTTGCTGCTGATGGTGAGCATGGCTTCCTTATCTCTTAAAAAAAACCGGCGGCAGAACCGCCAACGCATGGGATGAAACAATGTAACGGGGATTACGGGAAAATCAAACAAAGAAACCGCCGACAAGCGAGCCGCGCCGCGCCCCCCGCCTTGCCGCCGGCGTAGGCCTTTTTCACCCCCGGCCGCCATGAATTTGCTGTACAGCCCGCTAAAATTAGGATATGCATCTTGAGAGAATCAAACGATCGTTTGAATGGAGCCCGCCGCCATGCCGTCCACCCCCAGCCGGAGTCATAGTCGCCCCAGAACAAGCATGCTGCTTGCCGCCGCGCTGCCCCTGCTGGTGACCGGCTGCATGACGGTGGGGCCGGACTACGCGCCGCCCACCCCCAATGCCCCGGCCTCCTGGCACGCCATTGCCGGGCGGCAGGGCATCACCGAGAGCGTCGCCACCCCGGCGGCATTATCCAACTGGTGGACCGTCTTCAACGACCCGGTGCTGACCGGGCTGATCCAACAAGCGGCAACCGGCAACACCGATCTGCGCCAGGCCAGGGCCAGGGTCCGTGAGGCCCGCGCCCGCCACGGCATCAGCCGCGCCGACCGCCTCCCCGCCCTCACCGCCGGCGCATCCGCCGCCAGCAGCAAGGGCAGCGAGGAAGCAGGCTCCGGCGCCTCCCGCGAGTTGTATGCGGCCGGTTTCGACGCCGCGTGGGAACTTGACATCTTCGGCGGCAAGCGCCGCGCCGAGGAGGCGGCCGCCGCCGATCTTGAGGCAAGCGAGGCGGATCTCCGCGACGTGCTGGTGAGCCTGCTCGCCGAGGTGGCGAGAAACTATCTGGAGGTGCGCACCCTCCAGACCCGCCTCGCCATTGCCGCCGATANNGGAGGAGACCGCCGCCCTCACCCGGCAGCGCCTGGAAAGCGGCCTGATTGCCGAGATAGAGGTGGAACAGGCCGTCGCCAGCCTTGAGCAGGCCCGGTCGCAAATCCCGACCCTTGAGGCCGATCTCGGTCAGGCCGCCAACCGGCTCGCCGTCCTGCTCGGCGAACAGCCAGGCAGCCTGGCAAACGTTCTCGCCGAACGCCAACCCATTCCGATTGCGCCGGACCGGCTGGTGATCGGCATCCCGGCCGCGGTCCTCAACCACCGCCCCGACGTGCGTCGCGCCGAGCGGCAGCTCGCCGCCCAGACCGCCCGC
>DHYT01000045.1 GCA_002415465.1 Desulfobulbaceae bacterium UBA5123 | reverse complement strand
CGGCGGCATCACCAACATGATGGATCGTCTCGCCAACCCGGCCAAGCTGCGGGCATACGATCTGGCCGAGGAACTGAAGGACATCATGCGGCCGCTGTTCGAAAAACACATGGAAGACATCCTCTCCGGCCATTTTTCCAAGACCATGATGAAAGACTGGGCCAACGACGACAAGAAGCTGTTGGGCTGGCGCGAGGCGACCGGCAAGACCGCCTTCGAGAAAACCGAGGCCGCTGGCAAAATCACCGAACAGGAGTACTTCGACAAGGCCATCCTGATGGTGGCGATGGTGAAAGCCGGCGTTGAGCTCGCCTTCGAGACCATGGTGATGTCCGGCATCGAGCCCGAATCCGCCTACTATGAATCCCTGCACGAGACGCCGCTGATCGCCAACACCATCGCCCGCAAGAAGCTCTACGAGATGAACCGGGTGATCTCCGACACCGCCGAGTACGGCTGCTACCTCTTTGCCCACGCCTGCGTGCCGCTCTTGAAGAACTTCATGGCTTCGGTCGGCACCGATGTGATCGGCAAGGGATTGAATCTCAAAGACAACAGCGTTGACAACCAGACCCTGGTCCGGGTGAACGCCGATATCCGCGGCCACCTGGTTGAAGAGGTCGGCCAGGAGCTGCGCGCGGCCATGAGCGGCATGAAAGCCATCGCTTCCGCCTCTTAAAGAAGCTGCACCAATCAGCCTGAAAACAACAAAGCCCCCGCCGTTTCGGCGGGGGCTTTGTCTATGCAAGTGACGGGACGCCCAAACAAGGTTTTCATCACCCTGCCAGACGTCACCATAATCCGTTTTTTCAGTCAGCCACAACCAGATCCCGAAAAGCCTGCATGGCCTTGCTTGTGTTATCCGTGTGCCGACGCACAAACCAGGTTGTCAGGGTGCCGAAGTTGTCAGGCAAGTTGTGCAGCGAGCAAACTTTGCGGATGTGCGCCTTATCCACAACCGAGCGCGGCATGAAACCAACCCCCATGCCTGCGGCAACGCAGCCGACAATGCCCTCAATTGAGCCGATTTCAATAATCTGATACGGCAGCCGGCCGGTGGTATGCAGCCATTTCTCCAGTTGTGACCGGCAGGCACAGTCAGCGCGCAAGACAAGGATCTTGAAATTTGTCAGTTTTCCCGGCTCATCAATATCCGCAGGGGTTACGAGAACCATTTCCTCTTCATAGGCTTTTTCGACCAGCAACCCTTCTTGCGATATTTCACCCGCCACCAGCGCCCCATCGATCTGATAAGCCAGCAACCGTTTCAATATCTCTGCCGATGACCCGGTGACCAGATTCAACTCCACCTGCGGATACGAACGGTGATAACCGGCCAGAAGTGGCGGCAGTCGTACCGCCGCAGTCGTTTCCATGGAGCCGATCAAAAGTTTGCCTCGCGGTTCGCTCTGGTCGCTGATTGCCTCCTCGGCCTCCTTGGTTAAGCGGACAATTCGTTGCGCGTAGCCCAAGAGAAGCTTCCCGGAGGCGGTCAGGTCCACCCCCCTGCTTTTACGATGAAAGAGACTGGCGCCTAGCCGCTCCTCCAGTTGTTTGATCCGAGCGGTGACATTGGACTGGACGTAATGCAGTTCCTCAGCCGCCCTGGAGATGCTCCCCTGCTGGGCAACAGCCAAAAATATCTTAAGATCGCTGATCTCCACAAATCATCTCCATTGATAGCTAACATCCGAAACATTCATTTGTAATGATAGTAAGCGATGATTACGTTGTCAATTCATGGAACGAACGCACCCGCCATGCATACGAGCACCCTTTCCGAAATGGGATGCGCAAAGGAGAGAACACCATGGGCAAGCAGAATGATTTTAGCTGCAGCAAATGCAGCGCTGTCTGGCGCAAAAGCGAAGGCACCAACTGCTGAAGCGCTGACCCGAACAACAAACCGGCCAAGCCGGGCAACTGCCCGACCCGGGAGCATTCCGGGATCATAAGGGAAGCTTTTGAACTTTATAAGGAGGACAGCGAAGACGCCCGCATGGCCAAGGTCGCGGCCCAGGAGGAAGGACTCGGCTACCAGCCCGCCCCTGGCAGTGATACCTTGAACGCCCGCTGGACCAGAGTGGAAGACACCATCGCCTTTGCCAAGCTCATGCAGTATACAAAAATCGGCATCGCTACCTGCATCGGCCTACTGGATGAAGCTAACCGCCTGGCAGCTATCCTGAATGCACAGGGATTCAAGACGGTGAGCGTCTGCTGCAAATCAGGAAGTATCGACAAGTTGGAACTGGGGCTCACCGAGGAAGAAAAGGTTCGCCCCGACACCTTTGAACCGGCCTGCAATCCGGTGGCCCAGGCCAGGCTTTTGAACGAGTCCGGCACCGACCTCAATATCATTGTCGGACTCTGCGTGGGTCATGACATCCTGTTCACCAAACACTCGGATGCGCCGGTGACCACCATGGTGGTAAAGGACCGGGTTACCGGCCACAACCCGGTATCCGTCCTCTATGGACAAAATCTCTATTACAAACGCTTACAGAAACAGCCTGTTCTTCGACAGGAAAACATCTTCCGGAACGCCGCTGACCTTGCTGCTTGTTGAGGCGACATGGCAGAACAAAAGCCAACTGGTAAAACCGTCCCCGCTCCCTCTTGTGGAGTGGTTATTGCGGCAAACGAATATCTTGCAGGCGCAGCATCAGGGTGAGTGGGGCGATGGGTGATGCGGAAAAACCGTGGCGCAGATAGAACTCCTTTGCCTTTTCCGACAGGGCATGCACCAGGATGGCGCGGATGCCGACCTGGCTTGAAACCGCCAGGGTTCGCAACAGGGCGTCTTTCAACAGCCCCCTGCCGATCCCCTTTTCCTGCCATCGTTTATCCACGGCAAGGCGTCCCAAAACCATGACCGGGATGGGATCCGGCATCTTACGCTTCACTTTGCCCGGCGCTTCCTGCAGGGCAACGCTGCCGGCGGCCATGGCGTAGTAGCCGATGACCTGCCGGTTGCTGCACACCACAAACGTTCGGGAAGCACCAACCGCCTCGTTTTTGAGGGCGTATTTTTTCAGCCAGAAATCAAGCGACTCCTCACCGCAATCAAAATCGTTGCTCCGGTGGGCGGGGGTAAGCGGCTCCGGGGCGGTTATTTTTCCCATGGGGCCTTGCTTGCCAGAAGTTCCCGCAAGGCAGGGTTATCCGCCACCGGGGCCTCAAGAGCGGCCTGAAAAGCGGCAAACGCCGCGCTGTCCAACTGAAAAAACCGCTGGTCCAGCAGCACGTTCTCGGCCTCCCGGCAAGCCACCTCAAGCATGAAATCAGACCGGTTCTTGTGCAGGGCCGCGGCCGCCTTGTCGATCAAGTCTCGCTGGGCCTGTTTGGCGCGGATGTTAATGGGTGCCGTGCGTGTTTCTGCTTGTGAGATCATGACCTCCTCCATTTGTGTATATAGTAACTATACGGCAGTGTATATCCGTTGTCAATACATGGAGAGGAAGTCTGCGCTGGAACGATCTATTTGGTTATCCCCAACTGCCCCTGGTTGACCTTGTTGACATACTTTCCGTTCACAATCTGCACGGTGGCAATCCGCTCCTTGCAAGAACGGCAGCAGATGTCGGTGCCCTTCTCCGAGTAGTCGTTGATAAAGATGCCGGTGAAGTCTTCCGTGATCCGGTCCCGGTGGATCTTCAGCAACCTGCGTCCCGGCCCTTTTTTATACTTCAGCAGCTTTTCCCCGCATTTACAATAGATTGTGAGGATCTTGTATTTGGTCAACTTCTTCAACCGGGAACCCCTGCGTGTTTTGGCACATGATCAAACAAGGATGACATTTATCAGCCAGGCGAATCTGTCAACAATACCGCCCGCTGCAATTTCAAAACCCCTTCCACCTCCCCCGGCGGGAAACAGATCACGCCGTCCTTGTTGCTGTCGCCCAGGCCGGTTTCCATGAGCAACCGGCCCGAACAGGCGAGAAAGATCGTTTTCTTGAAGAAGGTATTGCGCTGCCGGCGGTCGTAGAGGGGCGGCAGTTCATCCGGCAGGGCGTGATACATCCGGTCGCGGACCTCGGTCAAGCCTGCCGCCGCCAGTTCATCGGGCAGGAAGCGATGGCCGCTGCGCAGCCAGTCGAAACGGAGCAGCTCATTCAATAACGGCTGGTCCGGCCGCTGCGCAACAAAATCGACCAGGATACGGCTCATCAGTTGCTGGGTCTTGGCCTGTTCGAAGAACTGCCGCGCGCGGCACGAGGCGAGCAGTTGCGAGAAAAAGGCAAACGGGTTCGGCTCTACCCGCCGGATATAGCTGAAAAAACTTCTGAAATAGCGGTTGTTGTAAAAGGCCTCGACGCATTCGCCAAGCCAGTACAGCTCGGCCATCTCCTCCTGGGGCAGCCAGCGGGTGGCAAGAATCTCGTAGGGCGGCGCATCGCCGGCCAGCAGCCCGAACTCCTCACGACGGGCGGCAAGCGGGGTACCGGGCAGGATCTTCAGCAGCCCCATCTGGATATAATGGGGGGCCAGGGCAAAGGCGTTGTTGAAGGAGCGGGCAAAACTTGCGCGGGTTTCAAAGGGCAGCCCCATGATCAGGTCCAGATGGAGATGGATATTGTCTACGGCAAGGATGCGGGCAAAGTTTGCGGCGATCCGCGCCGGATCGGCCTTGCGGTTGATGGCCACAAGGGTTTCCGGGTTGGTTGACTGCAGCCCGATCTCAAACTGGAATCGCCCCGCCGGCACCGTGGCGAGAAAGGCCAGCATCTCCTCGGTGAACAGCTCGGGCGCGATCTCGAAATGAAAACAGGTCTCACCCGGCAGGTCGGCCAGAAATCGCCACAAGGCAAGGGTTCGCTCGGGGCGGGCGTTGAAGGTGCGATCGACGAAGCGGACCACCGGCGGCCGATGCGCCATGAGCCGGGTCAGCTCCTCCCGCACCTCAGCAAGCTCCTTGTACACCACCCCGGCGGTGCTGGCCGACAGGCAATAACTGCAGGCAAACGGACAGCCCCTGGTGGATTCGTAATAGATCTGCCGATGCTTGAGGGAGCCGCTGAAATCCTCGACCCGATAGGGCATGGCAAAGGGGTGGCCGGCCGTCGCAGCATAGCTTGCCGCCATCCGGCCGGCCGCCAGATCGGCAAAGAAAGCCGGTGGCAGCCCTTCTCCCCCCCCCGCCACCACCGTACTTCCCTCCGGCAGCCTGTCGGCAAGCCACGCCGCCTGCGGCCCCCCCACCACCAGGGGAATACCCGGCAGCATCCGCGCCAGGTCGCGCACAAGGCGCACAATCTGCTCACTGCTCCAGATATAGGCCGACAAGAGAACGGCATCGGGCTTGCCGGCAACGATCCGCAGAAGCGTTTCGTAATAGGGATCGTTCAAGGCAAACTGCCGCAGCTCCACCTCACAGCCGGGCAGACCGGCATGCAAAACGTTGCGCAGATAGTACAGGGCGAGACAGGAGTGGGTATAACGGCCGTTCACGGCGACAAGGGTTATCTTCATCGTTTCCCTGACGATTGAGGTTGAATGGAATCATGCCTGGCACGTTGACATCCATCAACGAGCCATGCTATCAGTTCGCATGGCATTGCGTTACTAATGACACCGGGCCACCCCAACGCATCCCGGCCATCCCGCGCGAGGAACCGACGTGCAGTTCAATCTGATCCGGCACGATCTTGAGAAATTCTTCTTCAACATCCCCATGGACTGCCCCTACCGATTGCCGCACCGGGCAATTTACCGCCAGGCCCTGATGAGCAGGATACCGGATCAGGTCATGGAAGGGTTCATGGCCGCCGGCTACCGGCGGAGCGGCAACTGCCTCTATACCATGGTCTGCCGAACTTGCCAAAGCTGCGTGCCGATCCGCCTTGATCCATGCCGCATCCGCCTCAACCGCAACCAGAAACGGACACACCGCAGCAACCGGGATATCACCTGGGAGATCGCGCCGCTGGAGGCAAGCCCTGAAAGCCTAGCCCTCTGCCACGACTTTCTGCAAGAACGTTTTCCAGGACGAGGAAACAGCGCCGAGGAATATTATTTCGGCTTCTTCCTCAACGGCGTCACCACCACCTACGAGATCCGTTACCGGCTGGCCGACCGGCTGGTCGGGGTGGCGATTGTCGACAGCGGCCGCCACTGGCTGAACGCGGTCTATTTTTTCTTTGATCCGCAACTCGCGCGCCGGAGCCTCGGCACCTTCAACATCCTGACCCTTATCGAACACTGCCGGCAACAGGAGATCCCCCACCTCTATCTCGGCTATCGGATCAACGAAATCGCCTCCATGAACTACAAAAGCAACTTCAGGCCGCACCAACCCCCCCTCGCCGGCCCATGGCACCCGGTGGGCGAGCGGTGAGCAAGCCC
>DHYT01000051.1:256-14228 GCA_002415465.1 Desulfobulbaceae bacterium UBA5123 | reverse complement strand
GGAAGCGGAATTTCAGGAAACGGTTAACAAGAGCAAGGCCATGCTCAAGGCCGTGGCCTTCCGGATGGAAGCACTCGGAATCAAGGGGCACTTCTCTCTGGAGTCCCGTATGGCCTGCGGATACGGGGTCTGTCAGGGCTGTGTCATTCCTTTCTCGGACGGGAAGGATCCGCGGCAGATCCGGTACCGAAAGGTATGCACAGAGGGCCCCGTATTCTCGGCTGGGGATATCTGCTGGGAGGAAATTCGAGACTAAGAAGGCGGTGCAAACGTTGGCCAAGATCGACACGACCGTTTCCCTGGCAGGGCTTGCCCTCAAGACACCGGTGATGACGGCATCGGGAACCTTCGGCTACGGCGAGGAATTTGCGTCCTACGTCAACCTGCATCGCCTTGGGGCGGTGGTGGTGAAGGGGATATCGCTCAAACCCCGCCCCGGCAACCCGCCGCCGCGCATCGTCGAAACCCCCTGTGGGATGCTCAACGCCATCGGTCTTGAAAATGTCGGGGCGGAACGTTTTCTTGCCGAAAAACTCCCGTATCTAGTCAAGGCAAGGGCCACGGTGGTGGTTAATGTTCTCGGCGACAGCATCGACGACTACCAGGCCCTGGCCGCAAGGCTTGACGGCGTGCCGGGCATTGGCGCCCTTGAAATCAATATCTCATGCCCCAACGTCAAGAAAGGCGGCGTCGCCTTCGGCACCGACCCGCAGATGGCCGAAAAGGTCACCGCAGCGGTTCGCAAGGCCACCAACCTGCCGCTTATCGTCAAGCTCACCCCCAACGTCACCGACATCGCGACCATAGCCAAGGCGGTTGAAGCGGGTGGCGCGGACGCGGTGTCGCTGATCAACACCCTTCTCGGCATGGCCATCGACAGCAAAACACGTCGGCCGAAACTCGCCAACGTGGTCGGCGGACTTTCAGGGCCGGCCGTAAAGCCCGTCGCCCTGCGAATGGCGTGGCAGGTGGCGAAGGCGGTCAATATCCCGGTGGTCGGCATCGGCGGGATCAGTAACGCCGAAGACGCCCTTGAGTTTTTGATCGCCGGGGCGACGGCAATCGAGATTGGAACCGCCAACTTCATCAACCCTCGCGTCACCGAAGAAATCGTGGGAGGGATCGCCCAATACCTCAAGGAAAATCAGCTGACGTCGATTGGGGAACTGATCGGCAGCCTGGTGGTTTGACAATCTCAACGCAATATTCTATCGTAACATCGGTGACATAGCCAATGCAACAACTCGCCGCCGCCGTTCGGAAAGAACTGCTCGCCAGGATATACCATCTCCACGAGGAATGGACGGCCGGCATGAAGCTCGCCTGCAAACACGGCTGCTCCACTTGCTGCACCCAGAGCGTCACCATGACCAGTCTCGAGGGTCAGGGCATCATTGAATATCTCCGCGCGCAAAACCGCTTGCCGGAGCTTGCAAAAATCCTCGCACAAAGAAAGGCAACGCGATTCACCGCGCTCACCACCAATGCCTTTGCCGAATCATGCCTGCTCGGAATGGAACCGGCAGGGACCGTGCATGAGGAGTGGGACTACACCCCCTGTCCCTTTCTCGCTGAACACAGCTGTTCGATTTACCCGGTGCGGCCCTTTGGCTGCCGGGCCTTTGTATCCACTGTCAACTGTGCCGCAACCGGCAGCGCCGAGGCGTCTCAGCTGGTCATCACCGTCAATACCGTTTACACCCAAATCATAGAACACCTCGCGCAGGGTCAACACTGGGGAAAAATGCTCGACATTTTGGCATGTTACCTACAAGATGGGCCCCATCATAATAAAAATGACGCAGAGGGGCCTCTACGCCGCGCAAAGCCACTCCCCGGCCTGATTGTATGCAGGGAGGAGGAAAAGCCCGTACGGGCGATCCTGGAGCGTTTTATGGAGGGGGAGGTTTTCGGCCAGCCGATTCGGGCAATTTTAGGGATTGAGGCGGCGCTGCAGAGGTGAAAAAAGAGGTCATGGAAAAAATCAACCCGGTCGTCGACTGGTCGACCATCGACACCGTGCTGCTCGATATGGACGGCACCCTGCTCGATCGCCATTTCGATGATTACTTCTGGCATCAGTACGTCCCTGAACATTTCGGTCTCAAACACGACCTGGACACCGCCGAGGCGCAAGAAAGACTCCTGGCCCGGTTCAAACAACAACAGGGCACCCTCTCCTGGACCGACCTCGACTATTGGTCGGATGAACTCGGGCTCGATATCCCCGCCCTCAAATCCCGGGTTGAGGCCCTGATCAGGATTCACCCCTACGTGATTGATTACCTTAAATACTGCCGGGGTATCGGCAAGCGGCTGTATATCGTGACCAACGCCCACTCCAAAACCCTGGAGATCAAGATGCGCAAGACGGCCCTCGGCGAAAATTTCGACCGCATCGTCTGCGCCGAGGAGGTCGGCCTGGCCAAGGAAGACCCGCGTTTCTGGCAACGACTCAAAAAGATCATCCCGTACGACGACATGAACACGCTTCTCGCAGACGACAACGAGGCGGTCCTCGCCTCGGCGCAAAAGCACGGCATCAAGCATCTTATCTATGTCGCCCGCCCCAGCAGCAAACTGCCGATCTTCTACTCAAAGCGATTTCCATCGATTGTCTATTTCAACGAACTGGTCCCAGCCCGGCAACAAGCATAAATGCCCATCGTGTACCTATAACCCCGGCGAGTCCTTGGCCATGGGATTGCCGCAAGCGCGGCATCCCTGCTCACCAAGGGCATCAGACTGAGATGAACGCTACACAAGCCTCAACCATGCGCATACATCCAACGACGAGGATTACAAGGCCGCTCACTGCGGCGCCGGCATCGACGCCCAGGCAGTGACCACCCATGCAAACAGGCGGTAAAGTTATAAGAGAAGGCGTAGATTTGGCTATCAAAACAGAAAAAGCCCCACCGGACTGACCGGTGGGGCTTTTTTATGGTCTTAACTTAGAATTACTAATGCAATCCGGGCGGATCAGATTAGAAATTCATGGTCAGGCTGTGGCTCAACAGGGTGATGTTCTCGGCGTCTTTGGTACCGGTACCCATATTGACGTTCATGTCCTCGAAGAAACCACCGGCTGCCATGTAGCCAAAGTGTGCCTCATAGGTGAGGTTGTCAAGCAGCTTGTAAGCGGCGCCAACGTTGTACTCGACACCGTAGTCGTCATCCCAGCCAGCAGGCGCTTCATCGGCATAGCCAACGGCTACCGCGCCGTGAAGGGTCAAGCGATCGGAAACCTTGTAGTCAGCCATCAGGGCGTAACACTTTACACCGAAGTCTGCTGCACCTACAGCTTGGCTACCGCTCAAGCCGCTCTTCTCGTCGTGGTTCAAGATACCCATGGTATCGCCGGTGAAGATGTACAGCGGCTGGAAGTCCTTACCAAGGCTCTTGGTTTTGGCCATCAAGGCCTCGTTGTCGGTTGATGCAGCGTCATCGCCGGAAGCGTAAACATAGGCGGCATGCAGTCCAAGGTTATCGAACTGAGCGGCTGCATGTACCAACGCGCCCCATGCATCCCAATCGGTGGTTGCGGTCTCGTCGCCAGTAACATGCGCAAGCTCACCAACGATGGAGTAGTTGTTCATCTTGTACATACCCTCAAACTTGTACATGTCTGAGGTAAGGGTCTTGGTACCGCCATCCTGGTTGCCATTGACATTGTGGTCGATGGCGAATCCGGCCTTGGCGTTGTCGGCCTTGTACCAAACGTTGGCGGAATAGGTGTTGCTGTCACCCTTGTCACCAGTGGCAACAGTACGAGCAGTTCCCTCGGTAACCTTCTCGGTGTAGAGCAACAGGTCCCAAGGAGCGGAAACCATGGACGGACGCCACATGATGCGGTTGGCGGCGGTCGCGGAATCAAGGAAGGCGGTACCCCAAGCGCCGGCCGGGGTGCGGCCGACGGTGATCATACCGATGGGGGAATTATATTCCATATAGAGCTTGTTGATATCAAGGTTATCGCCGTTGGCGTGGGAAGCGTCGCCAGCAACGGTACCCTGAGTGGTGACAGGGGGGTTGGCGACAGTTGCTGCGAAGGCAGTGTTGGAGGTACCCCACATGGTCTCCTTGAAGAGACGCACGTCGGACTTTACGGTTACGTTGTCGTTGACCTTCATGGTCGGCAGCATCTGGAAGGTGTGCATCCAGAAGGCGTCGGAATTGGCCTCTGCGTTGGCTGCGACAGGGGTGGTGTCTGTACCACCGCTGTCGCCAGCGTTGCTGATGTAGTAACCCTCGACAATGTACTTGCCGGTCACAGAAAAATCAGCGGCGGAGGCAACAGAGGCCACACCGGCGACAAGGCCGAGAGCGGCCACAGCGGAAAGAATTTTTTTCATTGGTAATTCCCCTTTTTGTTTGTGTTACTGGTTTAAGAAAACTCTTTTCCCTTGTAATACCTTCGTGCGTTTCCTTGGTAAAGTCGGCTGCCGGCGAATGTTGTCTTGATCATCTCGTGCGACATTTTATAAGTCGCTCAAGGCCTCACTGCTGACGTGACAGACTATAAACCTTGGTCACGGACTGGATATTAGTTGTACTGTAGACATTGATTCCTGGCGAATGTCAAGTTTTTTTGCAAAAAAATGACCGACCAAACCAAAACAGCCGACATCTCCCCTCCGGCTTCTATTGGCAAGGAAACCGGTCACGGAGCGAATAAATCATTTTTCAACAGTCGGCAGCAACGACAGTGAGTACGTTAAAAGGGTTGACCGCTGCTCATCGAGAAGCTCCATGGACACGCCCCCCAGCACCACCCCAACCACCAGCTCGGCCGTTTTCCTATCGGCATCGGGACGGAACAGGTAGTCCGAGATATAGCCGTCGATCTTCCTGGTCCGCCACAACTCGGTCAAGCCCAGTCCGTTCCAGGAGAGGGCATGGATTTCGCCGCTGGGATAGTTCTTCATCTTTTCAAAGAGTCGCGAGGCGGTGGAAAGGTTTTTATTGATCACCACCTCGTTGATGGAGTCGTTGTTGACATCGGCAATGATGATCCGGGAGGGTATATAGATGCGTTTATCATCCTCCGGGTTCTCGATGGTGGACTTGACCCCAATATCGGGGCTGCCGGCAATGAAACGGGTGGTGCCGCCGTAATGGTCATCGCTCTTCCAGAGGAGCCGGCCGCCGGGGTTCCAAACCCGCAAACGGTCGTGCTGGTCGATGGAAATCAACTCACTGCTGCCGTCGCCGTCGATATCGCCGATGCTGAAATCAAAAAGGTTAACCCCGGCCGGAACGGTAAGACTCTCTCCCTCCAGAAAATCGCCCTCCTTGAGGGCAAGACGGTAGATGCCGGGGCGCAGCGGGGCGCCGGTACCGGCCCGCTGGCCGAGGAGAACCAGGCCTTCACCCGGCAGGGATACGACCCGCAGGTACCAGCGGGCATCCTGGACAACTGGCGCGAACTCCTTCCCGTTCCATTCAACAACGAAAGAATTAGGCTGGATATGGTCGGCGGCGCTGACATAGATCTCGGCCCGGCCGTTTCCATCCAGATCGGCGGTGGTGACCCCATGTATCTTAAAGCGCGGACCGCTTTTGACCATCCCGATATCGATCAGCCGCCCACCCTCGCGGCGAAGGATCTTCACCTCCTGACGGTCGGCAAGGATAACCTCCAGCTGCCCGTCTCCGTCCACATCGGCCATCTCCATGCCCTGGAGATTCATATTGAAATTCCGGCTCTTGGCAAAGCCGCCGGGACCGGTGATCCCCTCGGCACGGATAAACGGTGACTGGCCGCCCATCCCCAGGTAGCCCCGATCGGGATGGGCGGTCTGATAGGGGGACTGCGCCTGGGCTGCCGGCACGGCCATGGCCTGACTGCCGCGCCCGGCCGGCGGGGTGACGCCGAACACCTTGGCGGCGACGTCCCAGGCCAGCTGGTCGACGGCGTTGATCACCTCGCCCTCCTTGGCGGCGGTGGCGAAGAAGTTCTGCACCGCGCCGTCGGCAACGGTGTGAACCTTGGCGTCAAGGCTGACCCCGCCCATGGCGGTAAGGTTGCCGGTCACCAGATAATCGGCGCCCAGTTTCTTGCCAAGCTCGCTGATCTTCTCGGGGGCCAAGGGTTTGCCATGGCCGGCCAGCGCCTGATCAACCGCCGCCCGGTCCACCACCGTCACCCCGGCGCCCGCCGCCAGCCGGCTCGCCAGCATCACCCGCACCCCTTCCTGGAGATAGGCGAAATCCTTGGCCGCCAGAACATCAAAGGGCAGGATGGCGACCTTTTTGGGGGCCTGGGCGAAGACGGGCAGGACGGAACTCAACAGGACAACCAGGATGAAGGGAAGTACGAAGAAGGACCGCTTCCGGATGTTTCCAGTTTGCATGATCTCGCTTTCCTATTGCTAAATTCTCGGTTTTTGCGTAGAAGAATCGGGTAAATCAGGTTGACAACACTACTCCACCGTACGACTTTCCGGCAAGAATTTTCTCGTCGGCCACGAACCCCACCATGCCCACCATTTATCTTATCCGTCACGGCGTCACCGGCGCCAACAAGGAAAAACGGTTCGCCGGTCGCAGCCAGGAGCCGCTCCCCCCGGACGGAATCGCGCAGATCCGCGATCTTGCCGCACGACTCACCGACAAGGGAATCCGCCGCATCGTTGCCGGGCCTTTGCCGCGCACCATGCAGAGCGCCGAGATCATCGGCGGCGTACTCGGGGTGGCGGTGGAAGGCAACGACGCCTTCAACGAGATCCTCCTGCCCCACTGGGACGATTTGCCCAAAACCGAGATCCGCGCCCGATTCGGCGATGAGTACCCAACCTGGCTTGCCGATCCGGCGGGCTTTCAGGTGGCGGGCTGCGAAACCATCGCCATGGTGCAGCAACGGGCCGTTGACGCCATGGAACAGCTCCTTGCCGACAACGATCAGCCGACCCTGGTGGTGACCCACCTGATCGTCGCCCGCGCCCTGATCCTCCACTACCGGCAACAGCCCATCGCCGACTTCCGCGCCATCGCCGTCGACAACGGCGCCCTGGTCACCTTCCGGCGGGACGATATCGGCGCCACCGATGTCTCCCTGACCGCATAACGGCTTACCGCCGCGCCCCCCCACCCTGGTCGTCTCCCTCGGCGGCAAGCTGCCTGTGCAAGGCATACACCGCTTCCCCGCCTTTTGCCAGCCGCCGCCGCAATGCCTCGACAACCGCCACCGACCGATGCCGGCCGCCGGTGCAGCCGATGCCGACGGTGAGCGATGCCTTGCCCTCGCGATGATACAGGGGCATCAAAAACAGCAGCATGGCCTCAAGAAGATCGAGAAAACGCCGCGCCTCGTCGTTATCGAGGGCATAGGCGGCCACCTCGGCCTCTTGCCCGGTCCGCTCCCGCAAATCCGGTACGTAATGCGGGTTGGGCAGAAACCGAACGTCAAAGAGGAGGTCCGCTTCCAAGGGAACGCCGTGCTTGAAGCCGAAGGAGAGAAGCGCCACCCGCAGCCGGTCGGCGGCGACAACCTCGGCCGCCGCGTACCGCTGCCGGATCAGATTGCGCAGCGCCTGGGTCGAAAGGCTTGAGGTGTCGATGAGATGCCCGGCGTCCCGCCGCAAGGCCTCCAGAAGCGCCCGTTCCCGGCGGATGCCGTCCTGCACCGTGCCTTCGCCGGCCAGCGGATGCGGTCGCCGCAACTCACTGAACCGCCGCACCAGGGCCGCGTCCGAGGCCTCGACAAAAACAAGTTCACGGGGCTGATCAACGGGCAGGGAGGCAAAAAGAGCGGCGGCTGAGGCCGGCAAGGCGGTGTCGCGCACATCCATGCCCACGGCAACCTGCCGGGGGCCGTCGGCCCGCGCGGCCAGGCCGGTCAACAACCCGCCCAACAGAAAGGAGGGCAGGTTGTCCACGCAGTAATAGCCGATGTCCTCAAGGGCGCGCAGGGCCGTACTCTTGCCGGAGCCGGACAGGCCGGTGACGATGATCAGCCGCATACTGCTCACACCTTCTCTCCACAGTTAATCGGAACCGCAAACGGCCGCGCCCGGCCGCCTACTCCTTGCTGAACTTCGGTTTCTTCCGGAGCTTGGAGGGCAGGATGCCGAGCTGTTCCCGATACTTGGCCACGGTCCGGCGGGCCAGGGTCACCCCTTCCTTTTTAAAGAGGGCGGCGATGGCCATGTCGCTGAGCGGTTTTTCGGGGTTTTCGGCCTGAACAATGGCGCGCAGCCGCACCTTGACGCTCTCGGAGGCAAAGGACTCGCCATCCTCGCCGGCAATGGCGGTGTTGAAAAAATACTTGAGTTCAAAGGTGCCCTGGGGGGTATGGACGTATTTGTTGCTGGTCACCCGGCTGATGGTGGACTCGTGCATCTCGAGATCCTCGGCCACGTCGCGCAGCACCATGGGCTTGAGATGAGCGATGCCGTGGTCGAAGAATTCGCGCTGGAACTTGATGATGCTCTCCACCACCCGGTAGATGGTGCGCTGCCGCTGCTGGATCGACTTGATCAGCCAGACCGCGGAGCGGAGCTTGTCCTGGATATAATCCTTGGTGTCGGTGGGGGTGTCCGCGCCGTTCTTGAGAATTTCCCGGTAAAAAGCGCTCACCTTGAGCCGCGGCAACCCCTCGTCGTTGAGCATGATCACATACTCGCCGCTCATCAAATAGACATAGACGTCGGGGATGATGTACTGGGGTTCCTCGTCGGAATAGGCGCGGCCTGGGTGGGGGTCGAGCTCGGTTATCACCTTGACCGCCGCGAAGACATCTTCCAGGGATTTGCCGGTCGCCTTGGCGATGGCGCCGTAATTCTTGTTTTCGAGAAACTTGAGATGATCGGCGATGATCCGGGCGGCAAGCGAATCGGCAAGGCCAAGGCGATCAAGCTGCAGCAGCAGCGATTCCTTGACATTGCGGGCGCCGACCCCGGCCGGATCGAGGTCCTGCACCATCTCCACCAGCCACTGCGCCGTATCCTCGGAGCAGCCGGTGGCGGCCATGATCTCGGCGATATCGACCTCCAGAAAGCCGTCGCGGTTCAGGTTGCCGATGATGAACTCGCCGACCTGCCGGTCCTCCTCGTCGAGTTCGGCAAAGCTCAGCTGCCAGCGCAGATGCGCCTGCAGGTCCGGTTTCTGGGTGAGGATGTCGAGACGGGAGGGGAGGTCGTTCTCCTCGCGGCCGCTGCCGCCGGCGGAGGGGGCGTATTCGTACTCGTTGGCATAGTCCTGCCAGTTGATCTCGGCCAGGGGGGCGTCGGATTCGCCGACCCGCACGTCGGCGGTGTAGTCCGTTTCCACCGGCGCCACCGGTTCGGCCTCGGCGGCCATGGCATCGGGGGGGCCATCGGCGTCCTGGGTGAGATCCTCGTCCAGAACCGGGTTCAGCTCCATCTCCTGCTGGATGGTTTCGGCCAGTTCCAGACGCGAAAGCTGGAGCAACTTGATGGCCTGCTGCAACTGCGGTGTCATCACCAGTTGCTGGCTCAGCTTGACCTGTTGCCTCAGTTCCAACGCCATCGGTTATCTCTCTTGCCGAAAACAGCTTCCGGATTCAAAAACATTCGGGTTCACAACCATTGCCGCACCGGCCCGCCTACATGCTGAAGGTTTCGCCGAGATACATCTTCCGCGCCGCCTCGCTGTTGACCACCTCGGCGGCGGTGCCGTCGGCAAGCAGCCGGCCGTTGTTGACGATGTAGGCGTAATCACAAACCGACAGGGTTTCGCGGACATTGTGGTCGGAGATCAGCACCCCGAGCCCCTTCTCTTTCAATTGATGGATGATCTGCTGCAGATCCGCCACCGACAGGGGGTCGATGCCGGCAAAGGGCTCGTCGAGAAGAATAAACCGGGGCCGGGTGGCGAGCGCCCGCATGATCTCCACCCGCCGCCGCTCACCGCCGGAAAGGGAGTGGGCGCGATTGTGGGCCAGATACTCGATCTTGAGGTCGCTCATCAGGCCGGCGATGCGCTCGTCGATCTCTTTCCTGCCAAGCCCCAACGGCTCCAGAACAATACGGACATTTTCCTCAACGGTCAACTTTTTAAAAACCGACGAATCCTGGGCCAGATAGGATATCCCCCTCAGGGCCCGCTTGTGAATGGGCAGGGTGGTGATATCCGCCCCGTCGAGCAGCACCGAACCGCCATCGGGACGAATCAGGCCGGCCATGCAATAGAAGGTGGTGGTCTTGCCGGCGCCGTTGGGGCCAAGCAACCCCACCACCTGGCCGCTGGCCACCGACAGGCTGATGCCGTCGACCACCCGCCGCTTCTTGTACTGCTTTGCGATATCGTGGGTTTCCAGGATTGCCAAAGCTTACTCCGTTATCAGCCGGCGCGACCTACTTGCCGTTTTTTTCCTCTTTGTCGCCGGACGGATAGAGAAAGGCCTTCACCCGTTCCCGCCCCGCCTGCGGATCTCGTTCGACAATGCTTTTCCCCTCGTCGAGGTACAACACGATCCGGTTGCCGGTCACCAGGTTGTTGTCCTGCCATACCTTGGCGTCGCCGATCAGGATCGCCTTGCGCTGGCCGGCAAAATAATCCATGGTGGCGCCGGTGGCAACCCAGCCGGCATCGCTCACCACCTTGACGTTGCCCTGGGCGTACAACTTGTCAACCTGCCGCCCCTGCTCGTCGGTCTTGCCGGCCTGCGCCTTGTCGGCGGCAACATAGGTGACCCGCATCGTATCGGCGTGCAAAACGATGTCTCCCTGTTTTGCCTCCACCCGCCCGAAAAAGTGCACCTCGTTCTTCTTGTCGTAGGATTCCATCCGGTCCGCCTCGACATGGATCGGCTGCGCACCCTTGTTCACGGCGGCCTCGGCCGCCAAGAGCGGTAAAGCGCCGAGGCCGCAAAAAACAATGACCGCCGCCAGGCTTAGCATCAGACGCAGCACACGCTTCATATCTCTTTTCCGCTCCCCAAGTTGATTGATGGCCGGAGGCCGACTGTTGGTGCCCGGCAATATAACATAAAAACGAGACGGCGTGTCCATGACAATCTCGCCCGCCGACAAAATCTTTACTTCCGGCCCCGCCGCAAGTATTATACACCCTTTTCGGCCCGCGGCCCGAGCGCGCGGGCGCCCTTACCCAAAACACAGATACGGTTTCGAGCACTATGAAAAAAGGCATCGAGAAAGCGCAAATTCTTGTCGAGTCCCTCCCCTACATCAAGGAATTCTACGGCAAGACGGTGGTCATTAAATACGGCGGCCACGCCATGGTGGACGAGGAGCTGAAGAAGAACTTCGCTCTCGACATCATCCTGATGAAGTACATCGGCATCAACCCCATCGTCGTCCACGGCGGCGGGCCGCAGATCNNACGGCGGCAAGGCGGTGGGGCTTTCCGGCCGCGACGGCGACCTGATCAAGGCGCGCAAGATGAAGATCATGAAGAGCCTGGCCGAAAACGCGCCGCCGGAGCTGATCGACCTCGGCCGGGTGGGCGAGGTGACCGATGTCAACTCCGAGGTGCTGACCACCCTGGACACCAAGGATTTCATCCCGGTGATCGCGCCGGTGGGGGTTGGCGAGGACGGCCACGCTTACAACATCAACGCCGACCTGGTGGCCGGGGCCATCGCCGCGGCGATGCAGGCGGCCAAGCTGATCCTCCTCACCGACGTGATGGGGGTGCTCGACGAGGCGAAACAGCTGATCTCGTCGATGACCATCGCCGAGGCGGACAACCTGATCGCCTCCGGGGTGGCGGCCGGCGGCATGATCCCCAAGATCAAGTGCTGCCAGGACGTGGTCAGGGCCGGGGTCGGCAAGGCGCACATCATCGACGGCCGGGTGGAACACGCGGTGCTCCTCGAGATGTTCACCAACGAGGGCGTCGGCACGGAGATCACCCCATGAGCAACCAATCCTTGATCGAGCGGAGCCAGAAGGTCTTTATCAATACATATGGCCGCTATCCGGTGGCGATGGTGCACGGCAAGGGCTGCCGCCTCACCGACGCCGACGGCCGGGAATACCTGGATTTCGTCTCCGGGATCGCGGTCTGCTCGCTGGGCCACTGCCATCCCGGGGTCAGCGAGGCGATCTGCGCCCAGGCCCAAAAGCTCGTCCATGTCTCGAACCTCTATCACACCGAGCCGCAGACCAAGCTCGCCGAGCTGCTGGTAGCCAACTCGTTTGCCGACCGGGTATTCATGTGCAACAGCGGCGCCGAGGCCAACGAGGCGGCGATCAAGCTCGCCCGCAAGCACGGCGGCGAGGGTCGCTACGAGATCATCTCGCTTGAAGGCTCCTTCCACGGCCGGACCCTCGCCACGGTGGCCGCCACCGGCCAGGCCAAATTTCACAAGGGGTTCGAGCCGCTGCCGGCGGGGTTCAACCACGCCCCCTTCGGCGATCTGGCGGCGCTCGAAAAGATGATCACCCCGCAGACCTGCGCGATCCTCTGCGAACCGTTGCAGGGTGAAGGCGGGGTGCGGCCGCTGGCCGGGGAATACCTGGCCGGCATCCGGGCGCTCTGCGACAAGCACGGCCTGCTCTTGATCTTCGACGAGGTGCAGGTCGGCATGGGCCGCACCGGCACCCTGTTCGCCTACGAGCAGATGGGGGTGACCCCGGATATCATGACGCTTGCCAAGGCGCTGGGCAACGGGCTTCCCATCGGCGCCTTGCTCACCACCGAAACCATCGCCGCCTCGTTCGCCCCCGGCGACCACGCCTCCACCTTCGGCGGCAACCCCATCGGCTGCGCCGCGGCCATGGTGGTGATGGAAACCATGCTCGCCGACGGCTTCCTCGCCGAGGTCAAGGCCAAGGGCGACTATCTCGCCGAAAGACTGAGGAGGCTGGCAGGCAAATACCCTCGCTTCGCCACAACGGTGCGTGGCCTCGGTCTCATCCAGGGACTGGTGCTCACCGAGGAGGGCGTCAGGCACGGCGGCGATCTGGTGATGAGCCTTTTCCGCAAGGGCCTGCTCCTGAACTTCGCCGGCAACATCGCCCTGCGCTGCATCCCGCCCCTGGTGGTGAGCCGGGCAGAGATCGACGAGATGATCGGGCTGGTCGACCAGGCGTTTTCCGAACTGGCCTGAACCGGGGCACCGCTCGGGGCATGAGTTCCGGGCGGCAATAAATTTCTTGCAAAAACGATGTTTTTTTGTATTGATGCTAGCTTGTCCTTTGGTAAGGGGTCTGAAAAGCGTTCCTTTTTTACCCCCACACAACAGGCTCAATCATCCGGCCAACGCCGTCTCAGGCAGTTGGAACCCCGACCATGATTGGGCCACCATTTTTTTGGGGGATCCTGTTTGGCGCTGAAATCGAACGCCCCCCGTACACACGCAAACCGCTTGTGAGATTAATGGTTTACGTGAAAGAGAATCCGTCATGACGAAACACCTGTTATCCCTCTGGGACTTCACCAGGGAAGAACTGACCGGCTACCTGAATCTGGCCGCCACGCTGAAGAAAGAGAGCAAGAACAACGTCCGCCACCAGCAGCTGGCCGGCAAGACCATCGCCCTGGTTTTTGAAAAACCGTCCACCCGCACCAGGGTTTCCTTCGAATCGGCCATGTACGGGCTGGGCGGCCAGGTGATCTACCTCTCCGGCCGCGACACCCAGCTCGCCCGCAACGAACCGCTGAAAGACATGGCGCGGGTCATGGCCCGCTACGTGAACGGCCTGGTGATCCGCACCTACGGCCAGGAGATCGTCGACGAGCTGGCCCGCTACTCCTCGGTGCCGGTGATCAACGCCCTTACCGACCTCCACCATCCCTGCCAGATCCTGAGCGACATCCAGACCGTCATCGAGAAAAAGGGCGCGGTGGACAGGCTCCATATCGCCTGGATCGGCGACGGCAACAANNCGCCCTCACCCTGGCCTGCCCGGAAGGCTACGACCCGGATCAGGAGATTCTTAAAAAAGCGCAGGCCGAGGCCGCAAGGCCGATCACCGTGGTCCGCGATCCGGCAGCGGCGGTGGCCAATGCCGACGTCATCAACACCGATGTCTGGGCCTCC
>DHYT01000051.1:0-124 GCA_002415465.1 Desulfobulbaceae bacterium UBA5123 | reverse complement strand
CAAGCTGCACATCCACAAGGCGATACTGCTGACCCATCTCGGCTAGAGCGGCTCAAGTAAACCCGTCAACAATTACCAACGCAGGAAAAGAGATAACGACATGAAAGCCAACGTCAACAAAATC
>DHYT01000164.1:7584-11200 GCA_002415465.1 Desulfobulbaceae bacterium UBA5123 | reverse complement strand
GGGATTGGCGGCAAGGTTTAGGTGTTTCCGGTCTTTGGGCGATGAAGACCTTAAAACTTACCGTGTTGAAGGGTGGCGCGGTGTTGCGGCGAAGCCTTCAACCTTAGGGTGATCCATGAAAAAATTGAAGCCGAGAACCCTGGCGATGGTCCTGGCCGGGGGGAGGGTGGACGAACTGAACGTCCTTACCGCCTATCGACCCAAATCGGCGGTGCCGTTCGGCGGCTTTGCCAGGGTGNNTCTTGCCGGTGGCCGGGTTGATGATCTTACTGTCCTGACCTTTCATCGTCCAAAATCTGCTGTCCCGTTTGGAGGTTTTGCCAGAGTAATTGACTTTCCCTTGAGCAACCTGATGAATTCCGGCCTTGACCGGGTTGCGATTCTCAGCCAGTACCGGAGCTATTCCCTGATCAACCATATCGGCAGCGGCGCGGCCTGGGATATGCTGGGCCGCTACCGCGGCGTTTCCATCCTCCCGCCCTCCAAGGGCTACGGCCGCAGCGACTGGTACCGGGGGTCCGCCGACGCCGTCTTCCAGAACCTCGATTTTGCGCAGTATCACGACCCGGAGGAGATCCTGATCCTTTCCGGCGATCATATCTACTCCATGGATTATCAGGAGATGATCGACTATCACCGCGAAAAGGACGCCGATCTCACCATCGCCTGCCTGCGGGTGCCCATGGAGACGGCGCAGCGGTTCGGGGTGGCGGAGATCGACGACGAGGACGGCGCGCGTGGCGGCCGCATCGTGCAGTACAAGGAAAAGCCTTCCCGGCCCCGGTTCAACTGGGCGTCGATGACCATCTTCTGCTTCAAGCCCAAGGCCCTGTACGAGGTGCTGGCGGCCAACGCCCGCGAGGACGACTCCTTCGAGTTCGGTCGCAACATCATCCCCCGGATGCTGTATGAGCAGCGGCGGGTGTACGGCTATAAATTCGACGGCTACTGGGGCTATACCCGCACCATCGAGGAGTTCTGGCGGGCCAATATGGACCTGCTGGGGGAAAATCCCAAGATCGATATCGATGACTGGGGGATCCGCACCAATCTGGAGCATCGGAGCATCCGGGATTGCCAGCCCCTCAAGGTCGGCAACGAGGCGGTGATCCAGGACAGCCTCATCTACAACGGCTGCACCGTGGAAGGAACGGTTGAGCGCTCCATCCTCTTTCCCGGCGCCTTCGTCAAAAAAGGCGCGGTGGTGCGGGATTCGGTTCTTTTCTTCAACAATGTCGTCGGCAAGAATTCGCGTCTCGAGAAAGTGGTCAGCGATGTCAACGTGACCGTCGGCGACGCGGTGCGGATCGGCGAGGAAGGCGAAGCCGCCGGCAAGGAGGCAACGGTGATCGGCTGGAATAACCTGATTCCCGATCAGACGGTGATCGGTTCCGATTGCACGCTTTATCCGAGCCTGACGCCGGAAAAGCTTGCGCGCACCATTCGCAGCGGGGAGATCGTCCGATGAAAGAGCATGAGCAAACTCTGGTTCTGCTGCTGGCCGGCGGCGTCGGCAGTCGTTTGAATGTTCTGGTCCAGACCAGGGCCAAGCCGGCGGTGGCCTTTGGCGGCATCTACCGGATCATCGATTTCAGCCTCAGCAACGTGATGAACTCCGGCCTTTCCCAGGTGGGGGTGCTCACCCAGTACAAGCCGTTGTCGCTGATGCGTCATCTCGGCACCGGCGACGCCTGGGACTTCACCGGCCGCCGGCGCGGGGTCAAGATTCTGCCGCCGCGCACCGGCTCCAAGGATTCCGACTGGTACAAGGGCACCGCCGACGCGGTGCGTCAGAACATCGATTTTATCCGCTCCCATCCCTCCAAGGAGGTGGTGATCCTCTCCGGCGACCATATCTACCGGATGGATCTGGACGACATGCTGCAGTTCCATCGGCGCAAGCAGGCCGACGTCACCGTGGCGATGATGGTGGTGCCCCGCGAGCAGATTCACCAGTTCGGGGCCGGAATCACCAACGACGAGGGGCGGATCGTCGAGTGGGAGGAGAAGCCGGCGGTGCCGCGCACCGATCTGGCCTCCATGGGCATCTACGTCTTCGACACCGAGTACCTGCTCCACCTCCTGGCCGAGGATCGCGAGGCCACCGATTTCGGCATGCATTTCATCCCGAAGGCCATCGAGCGGGATAACGTCTTCGCCTATCCCTTCCATGGGTACTGGCGGGATGTGGGTACCATCCAGGCTTACTGGGAGGCGAATATGGACCTTCTGCGCGAGGATTCCGGCATCTCGCCGGAGGCATGGGGGATCCGGCCCAACCTCGAGGCGGATGGCCGGCCGGCCGACCGCCCGCCGGCCCGGTTCGCGGCCGGCAGCTCGGTGCGTGGCTCCATGGTGTCCGCCGGCTGCCTGATCGAGGGCGAGGTGGTCAATTCCATGCTCTCGCCCGGCGTGCGGGTGGGTAAAAACGCCACGGTGCGCGATTCCATCATCCTGCACGACTGCATCATCGAGGAGGGGGCCTGCGTCGATCTCGCCATCCTCGACAAGCGGGTGGTGGTGGGCGGCGGCGCCGACATCGGCTGCGGAGACCGTGACGACGCCAAGCCCAACACCCAGTACCCCAAGCATCTCTATACCGGCATCACCCTGATCGGCAAGGAGGCGGTGATCCCGCCCGGCACCAAGGTGGGGCGGAACTGCATCGTCGAGCCCGGCCGCAGCCCGGATGGGTTTGCCACCGGTGAGATCGCGTGCGGCGAGACGGTTTAGGTTGAGGCGGGTTCCGTTCCTGAGCGGAGTCTGGCGGCGATAAGGCCGAAGAAGGCGTCGCCTGCGCCCAGGTATTGCCAGCCGAGATGGGCGAGGCATTCCCGGCAGAGCGCGATCCGCCAGCGGTAGCCGACAAACCAGGAAAACTCCGGGGTGGCGGCCCCATGCGTGCTGCATCCCGATGCGGTTGCGAAACAGCGGATGGTAAAGACCAGGCCGTGCGGGTTGGGAAAGGTGTGGGTGTGGCCGTTGTCGACGGTGATGGCCTGGTCATCGCTGGTGATCGATGCCGCGCAGGCGGCGCAGCGGATGACACGGCGCAGGTCCGGTTCCTGTGGCTGCCGCTCCGGTGCCGTAAGTTCGGTTGTCGCGGGTAAGGGGGTTGCCCGGAGGGCGCGCCGTCGTGCCCGCGCGGTCGGGGGGATGAGGGGGATCGCGTTCCGGCCGGGCATGGTGTGTTCCGGAGCGGTGGTCAGGACTGGCAGAGCTTCAGCATCGGCGCGCCGGAGGCGAAGATCGAGAGGGTGTGTTCCTCGACGGTAAAGTGCCAATGGATGGCGCCCGCCTCCACCGGCGGCCAGCCGCTGGTTCCCCGTTCCGGGATGCCGAGCTTGAAAGGCTCCATGGGCAGGATGCCGGCCATGAAGCGCCCGACAATGGTGTTGAGCAGTTCGGCCAGCAGATCAGCGGTCTGCCGTTCGGTTATCTCCGTATCGAATCCATAAACATTGGCGGCGATTGCATCGAGCAGGGGGCGGCTCATGGCGAGGCGGAATTCACCCTGCGTCGGCTCCAGGACCAGCAGTGAATCCCAGACCGGATCCGCGGGCTCGGCCGCATCCGGCTCGGCGGGAAAAACCTCCATGAAGGCCATGTTCTCAAG
>DHYT01000164.1:3151-7478 GCA_002415465.1 Desulfobulbaceae bacterium UBA5123 | reverse complement strand
ACCGGCATGCTGAGGTCGGTGATCAGCAGATCGAAGGGTTGCTCGTTGAGCTTGTCCAGGGCCTCCTTGCCGTTGTCCGCCTCGATGATTTCGGCATCGGTGAGGCCAACGATCTCCAGGCATTTGCTGATGAACATCCTCGCGCAGCTTGAGTCATCGGCAACCATGATTCGCATCATTTGGGTTCTCCTTCGCCGGACAGTGACGACATGATGGTGTTGAATTCGTTATCCACCTCGAAGATGATCCTGGCGATATCGTCGCGGGAGAGGTCGACGTAATCCGTATAGGCCGGATCGATCTGGTGGCGCATGGTGTCGGCGCCGGTGCCGGAGCCGGTCATCATGGAGATGATATCCGCCAGGTGGACCACGAAGAGCAGCGGCCGCAACGCCTCGGCGCCTTCCAGGGGGTGGTGGTGATACCGGATGACGCTGGGCAGCGGTTCCGGCAGCTGCCAGTGTTTGGCGAGTTCATAGCCGATCTCGCTGTGGTTGAGTCCGACCGCCTTCTGTTCGGCGCCTGAGTAATCGGTAAAGTCGCCACGGTCGACGGCGGCGACCATGGCGTCGATTTTTCCTTTGAGAAAGTGCGAGATGATCGCCTTGCCAAGATCGTGCAGCAGGCCGCCGGTAAAGGCGGTGTCCGGGTTTACCGGCTGTTTGGCGTAAGGGGCGATCTTCTTGGCGGCGATGGCCGAGCGCCAGTCCTGCCGCCAGAGGTCGCCCTGGGTGGCGGCGTATCCCGCCAGGTCGGCTTGAAAGAGTTGGGCGGCGGCGTCGGAAAGCACGATGCTGAGGATCATGTCCTCGCCGACCAGGGAGACGGCCCGGTCGAGGGAGGCTATCTCGCGGCCCCTGGACATGGCTGGCGAATTGATGATTTTGAGGATATAGCCGGTCAGCGCCGCGTCGCATTTGATGATCGCGATGATGTCGGCAAGGCTGTGATCGGTCTGATTGGCCACCTGCAGCAACCGCGCGCCGCTGGTGGGGATGAGCGGCACCTTCTTGACGGCGGCGATGATCTCGTCGCGGGTGATTGTTGTCGTCATATCTGCCAATCCTTTTTACCGGGGGAAGAGATGGTGATCTGTCCGGTCGCCACCGATATCGAAACCGTGCGGCTGAAGTTTTCGCCAAGATCCTCGGCCACGGCGCCCATGCCCAAGGACCAGAGGATTTTCTTGATCGCCAGGATATTGCGTTTGCCGACGTTGAAAACGTTGTTCGGGTCCAGCACCTTGGCCCCGCCCGCCAGTTTGACCACCATCCCCTTGTTGCCGGGGCTGTTGGCGCCCACCTTCGCCATCTCCTTGAGCAGGGCCGGGATGCCGGTGTCGGCGAAATAGCCAGGCCGGTCGCCGATGTTGCCCCGCGCCACCGCCGAGTCGGGCAGCGCCACATGCACCATGCCCACCGAACGCGTGGGCGGGTGCAGCATGATCACCGCGACGCAGGAGCCGAGGGCGAAGGTTTTGATGGTTTCGGCGGGGTTGTTGGAAACGGCATAGCCGCCAACCCCTACTATGTTGAGATTACTCATGAAATCCTTTGTTTCGGACAAGGGCGAATTGCTGTTTTCAGATAATAATTATACGGTTTTTACGGAACGGTTGTCACGGATTCCCTGCAAAAAAGTGCTTTTGCCCAGGGTCACGAAAGCATGCTGGAGATGGGGAAGGTCAGGCGGAAGCAGCTGCCTTGCTCCGCGCTGCTGCTCACTTCGATGGCGCCGTTTTGCTGTTCCACCAGATGTTTGGTGATGGCGAGACCCAGGCCGGTTCCCGGTTCGCCGTCGGTGCCGCGGCGTGACGCCTTGGTGAATTTTTCAAACAGTTTCGGGAGGCTCTCCGCAGGGATGCCGATGCCGGTGTCGGTGACGTCGAGAATGATCTGGTTGTTTTGATTCTGCCGGAGGGAGATGGTCACCGTGCCGCCGGCCGGTGTGAACTTGATCGCGTTTGACAGCAGGTTGTTGAGGACCCGTTGCAGGTTGTGGCGATTGCCGTCGATGATCGCGTCGCATTGGCAGTGGTCGATGGTTTCGATCTGCACCCCTTTCTTGAAGGCGGTCTGCTGGATGCTGGCAGTGGCGATATGGATGATGGGCAAGAGTGAAAGCGGGGTCAGGACGCTTTCGTCGTTTTGCGATTCCAGCCGGCTGAGGGCCAGGATGTCGTTGACGATTTCAAGCATCAGCGTCGAGGAATCCTTGATGGTGGCAATCATCTGCCGGTGCCGGTCGGAAAGGGATTTTTCGCGTTCCAGGATCTGGCTGAAGCCCATGATGCCGTTGAGAGGGTTCTTGAGGTCGTGGGTCGCCATGGCGACAAACTCATCCCGCAGCTTGTCGAGCCGTTCCAGTTGTTCCACCGTACTGTTCAGTTCCTTGACCAGTTCCCAGTGTTCCATGTGGACCCTGATCCGCGCCAGCAGTTCTTCCTTGGCAAAGGGCTTCATGAGGTAGTCGGTGGCCCCGGCCCGGAACATGTCGAGGATCATCCCTTTTTCCGTGGCCCCGCTCAGGAAGATGACCGGGGTGTGCCGCAGACCGAGGCGGCCGCGGAGTTGGGAGCAGAGTTCTCCGCCGTTCATCTCCGGCATCATGTAATCGGTGATGACCAGATCGATGGCGGTGCGGTTCTGCTCGACGATTTTCAAGGCTTCCGTGCCGTTCCTGGCCTCAAGCACCTGGATGCCTTGTCTGCGGAGGATGTTGCAGACGATCAATTTGGTGACTTCGTTGTCGTCAACCACCAGGGCGGTGAATCCTTCAGGCAACCCGCATTCCCGCAACATGCGGTGGGCGGTCATGACAACTTCCTGCCAGGGCGCGCCTGATGCCTTGGAGATGAATTCGGTGGCCCCGAGGTAAAAGCCCTGCTTGCGGTCTTCGAGGCTGTCCTTGCCGGTGACGAAGATGATGGGGATGGTCTTCCCCGTCTCGGTGGCGCGAATCCTTGCCGTTGCCTCAAAGCCGTTCATCCCCGGCATCCCGACATCCATGGTGATCAGGTGGGGCAAGACCTCTTCGGCCATCCGCACCGCGTCGTCGCCGTTTGCCGCCTCGTATACCTCGTAGCCGTTCTCTTCAAATTTCTGTCGGAGGCCGGCCCGGACGGAGCGGCTGTCGTCAACGATAAGGATACGCATGAGAGGGCCTGCCCGCGGAGTTGGTTGTGTGGAAAGGGGACCGGCGAGATGATGCCGGTGGCGGCATGCTCGCTTGGTAATGGCATTTTTCAGTATAGGCAAATTGGTATGCGCGATCAAGGCAATTGTAGGCGCAGGTTAGGCGTGTCCGGCATGGGTCTAGGCATCTCGCGTATTGCGGCGTGCGATTATTTGTTTGACGGGGCAAGGGGGGGATGGCGTCAGGCCGATTGGCCGAGGCAGCCGGCGATATCGGTGGAGTCCAGGGTTTCTTGTTGTTCGAGGGCGGCAATCAGCCGGTTGAGTGGCTGCCGGTTTTCCGTGATGATCGCGCGGGCGCGGTTTTCCGCCTCCATGAGGAGGGTGCGCACCGCATCGTCCACGGCCTGGGCCGAATTTTCAGAAAAGCGGCGGGGCTGGGCGATTTCGCGGCCGAGAAAGGGGTGCTCCTCGCTGTCGCGCAGGTCGACGGGGCCGATCTCCGGCGACATGCCCCAGCGGGCGACCATGGCCCGGGCCAGGGAGGTTGCCTGGCGGATATCGTTGTCGGCGCCGGAACTGACGCTGCCCAGCAGTTCTTTTTCCGCGACGCGTCCGCCCAAGAGCAGGGCGAGGCGGTCACGCAGGTACTCCTCGGGCAGGGTGTGGTGCTCCTCCGTGGCCAACTGTTGTGTTGCGCCCAATGCCCGGCCGCGCGGGATGATGGTGACCTTGTAGAGGGGGTCGGTGCGTGGCAGGAAGTGGGCGAGCAGGGTGTGGCCCGCTTCGTGTACGGCCAGTCGATGATGTTCTTCCGGCTGGATGGCCATGGTGCGAACGGTGCCGAGGAGGAGTTTGTCGCGGGCCTCCTCGAAGTGGCGCATGGTCACCTGATTGGCCTTCTCGCGTCCGGCCAGCATGGCGGCCTCGTTGACCAGGTTTTTGAGGTCGGCGCCGGAAAAGCCCGGGGTGGTGCCGGCCAGATTGTCGAGGGTCACATCCTGAGCGAGGGGCACGTTGCGGCTGTGGACCTTGAGCACCTCGACGCGTTCGTTGCGATCCGGCAAATCCAGGGTGACATGGCGGTCAAAGCGGCCAGGCCGGAGCAGGGCCGGGTCCAGCACGTCGGGCCGGTTCGTGGCGCCGATGACGATGACCTGCTCGTTGGTCTCGAAGCCGTCCATTTCGACCAG
>DHYT01000164.1:0-2985 GCA_002415465.1 Desulfobulbaceae bacterium UBA5123 | reverse complement strand
TCGGCCCCGAGTTTGCTGAATCGGTCCGGGTCCATGAGGTAGTCCACCAGTTCCCGAACCTCCTGCTTGGCGTTCACCTGGCCCGCGACATCGCGGAAGGTGACCTTGGGGATGGTCGCCTCCTTGGTGGTCTTGGTGAGAAACTGCTGCAGTTCGCCCGGTCCGCCCAGGCCGCCGCTCATCCGGCGGGAACTGCGCATGAGGCCGTAGAAAAAAAAGAGGAGGACCAGCCATGGCAGCATGACCAGCAGCAGGCGGCGCCAGTTCGATTCGTCATCCGGCAGCACCTGGATGGTGACCCCTTGGCCGTGCATCGCCTCCAGGATGCGGTCGTTCCCAAAATCGGGCAGGGCGGTACTGAACCGCTGCGCCTCTTCCTTGTCCGGGCCGATGGGCAGCGCGTGGCGCAAGGTGCCGCTTACCTGTCTGCCGCGCAGGCTTACATCTTGAATCTCGTCCTGTTGCAAAAGGCTTACGAATCGACTGTACGGGATGGGGTAGCGGGACTCGGTGGGCAGGGAAGAGAGGGTTATGATCAGATAGGCAAACATCAGGGCCATGACAAAAAAAAGAAGCCTGGGGCTGAAGGGTGGGCGCTCATCCGGGGGGGCTGCCATCGGCTGGCTCCTGTATCTGGTTGAGTTTATTGATGATGCCTTGAGAATATATACTATACCAATTTGTCGTCTCCGTGCAAAAAAGTCTGCGCGGCGGAGGGGTGGCGGATATTTTCCTTTGACTTCAATGAACGCTTCGTTGTGTAATGGCTATTAATTTGATTTTTGTTGTTAAATCATCGTGATATTAAATCAACTACTTAAGCGTGTTTCGGAAAGGAGCAGCGGGTATGACCACGGAAGCGACGAATCGCGGCAGGATGGTGACGGCGGCGGCAACGGGAATTAATCTGGCCCTCGGCGTTCTCTACACCTGGAGCATCTTCAAGGGGGCGATCAAGGACTCCATCGAGGCCGGCGGCCCCGGCTCCTTCAACTGGGACATGGCCTCGTTGAACGATCCCTATGCGGTCTGCTGCCTGGTGTTTGCGTGTTCGATGATTATGGCCGGCAGGTGTCAGGATCGGCTGGGGCCACGGGTAACGGCGATCATCGGCGGCCTGCTGGTGGGCGGCGGCTTTGTCTGGATCTCGCAGAGCACCGATTACTGGGCTTGGGTTCTCGGCTTCGGGGTGCTGGTGGGGTGCGGTATCGCCTTCGGGTATTCGTCGGCGACCCCGCCGGCGCTCAAGTGGTTTCCCCCCTCCCAGACCGGTAAAATCGCCGGCATCGTCGTTTCCGGCTTCGGACTCGCCTCGCTCTATATCGCGCCGCTGGCCCAGTATCTGCTGGGCGCATATGGCCTGCAGCGGTCGATGCTCTTCTTCGGCATCGGTTTTCTGCTGACGGTTTGTCTGCTAGCCATGCTGCTGGTCAATCCGCCCGCCGGTTATGTGCCGCCTGCGGCCACCGACCGCCGGGGGCGCGACGCGGCCGCTGCCAAGGCGCGAAGCCTGATCGAGGATCGTGATTTTTCGCCTGCGCAGATGCTGAAGACGCCATCCTTCTGGGTGCTGTGGATCTTGTATTTCATCGGTGCCGGCGCCGGCCTGATGGTGATAGGCTCCGTGGCCGGGATGGCCAAGGCGAGCATGGGCGACTATGCCTTCCTGGTGGTGGCGATCCTCGCCATCGGCAATGCCGGCGGCCGGGTCGCGGCCGGGATCGTCTCCGACATGATCGGCCGCAGCCGCACCCTGGGCATTCTTTTTGTCTTCCAGGCAATGTTGATGCTGGTGGCGGTGCCGGTCACCGGCAGTGCGACGGCCAGCGGGCTCCTTCTGGTTCTGCTGGCCACCGGCATCGGTTTCAACTACGGCGCCAATCTGGCCCTGTTCCCGGCTCTGACCAAGGATTTCTTCGGGATAAGGAATTTTGGCGTCAACTACGGCATCCTCTTTACCTCCTGGGGGGTGGGCGGGTTCGTGATGAGCCGCGCCTCGCAGGTGCTGAAGGCGCGCACCGATTCCTTTTCGGCGTCCTTTGTGGTGGCGGCCGCCCTGCTTGCCTTGGGCGCCGGATTGATGCTTCTGGTCAAAAACCGGAAGGAGGTTATGCGGCGGGAGATTCTCCGCAAGCTGGCGGCAGGGATCGCGCCTGCCTGAGAGAGGCAAGAATGTCGGCTGGGGTGTCGGTCGGCAGGGCTGATGACAAACGGCCGCCGGGGCGATGCGTCCCGGCGGCCGTTTGTTGTTTGTGACTTAAGAGAGGCAGCTGACAAATTCCGTGAAGATGTCTCTGTCGAAGCAGCCCTGTTCCATTTCGTTCTTGATCAGTTGCAGGGCCGCGTATGGCTCAAGCTTGCGGCGATAGGGGCGGTCGTCGCAGGTCAGGGCCTCGTAGCAGTCGATGAAGCCGATCAGCCGCCCGAAAAAAGAAAGATTCCGTTCGCTTTCTGGATAGCCTCGGCCGTTCAGTTTTTCGTGGTGCTCCAAGGCCCCTTGCTGCACCTCGGCGGGCAGCCCCCCCTCGGCCAGAATTTTTTGACCGTCGCGGGGGTGCTGCTTGATCGTCTTGAATTCCTCGTTGGTAAGGCGGCGATCGGCGTAGAGGATGTCGGTGCTGATCCTTGATTTTCCTATGTCGTGCAGCAGGCCGCAGAGGCCGATATCCCTGGCCGTCGCCGTGTCCACGGACAGGTTCTGGCAGAAGCTGAGAGAGATGGCCATGACATTGACCGAGTGGATGGAGGTGCCGTAGTCGAGCTCGTTGACCGGCCTGGCGAGCTTGATGATCTCGCCGGCGTAATCCTGCAGCAGCAGGTCAATACTCTCCCGAGCCGTTGCAAACATCCCCATTACGGCCCCGATCCGCGCCTCGTGAAAGATATCGGTGACCAGCTCGTTCAGGATGGTTTTGACATAGGCGCTGTTTTTGCTGTGTACCCCGGCCAGAAATTTTTCCTGATAGATGGCCTGGGCCTCGCGGA
>DHYT01000046.1 GCA_002415465.1 Desulfobulbaceae bacterium UBA5123 | reverse complement strand
CTCTCGGCCTACGCGCGCCAGTTCCTCGGGCGCATGGAGAAGCCGCGGGTCGAGCACATCGAGGGGCTCTCCCCGGCCATCGCCGTCGACCAGCAGGCGATCCAGCGCGGCCCGCGCTCGACGGTGGGAACGATCACGGAGATCGTGGACCACCTGCGCGTGCTCTTCGCGCGCGCCGGCACGGCCCACTGCCCCGAGCACGGCCGGCCCCTCGCCTCGCAGACGCCCGAGGCGATCGTCCAGCAGGTGCTGGCCGGCTTCGCCGACCAGCCGGTGCACGTGCTCGCGCCGCTCGTGCGCGACCGCAAGGGCCACCACAAGGGGGTGCTCGAGGACCTCCAGCGCAAGGGGTTCGTGCGCGCGCGGGTCGACGGCGAGGTGCGCGACCTCGCGGAGGAGATCCGGCTCGCGAAGACGCGCGCGCACACGATCGAGGCGGTGGTGGACCGCATCGGCGCCGAACGCCATCCCCTTTCCGGCCGGGCCAAGGATATCGGGTCGGCAGCGGTCTTCATCAGCCTGCTCAACGCGGCGGTGGTTTGGGGGTTCCTTTTTTTTGGGCGTTGCTGAGACCATTGGCCGGGCGCAGGCTAACCGGTAGCGAGCAACAAGGGCGCCTCTTGCGGGCGCCCTTGTTTTTTAGTAATCAAGCATATCATTAACTACCTGATAAAATTGCTTTTATGATGATATTTTCATGCCTCCTCTGTTAGAATCAAGGGAGCATAAACCCCGGCTTTTGCGGCCGGTGTTGTTCCATACCTCATTTTGCCAAAAGGGTGTCGCGTGACGCGATTATTTTCCTCCTTCCAGATCGGCAGCGGGCTTGGCCGGAAATTTTTTCAGTGGTTTCTGGTCATGTCCATGGTGCCCCTGCTGGTGGTCAGTTTCATCAGCTATCACAACGCCCGCGAGAGCCTGCTCCGCACCACCGAGGCGTCGCTCACGGCGGCGGTGGAGTTGAAGAAAAGGTATATCGCGGCTTTTCTCGCCGAGCGGATGGGGGATCTGGAGATGCAGGCCTCTCTTGCGGAAAATGGCCAGTTTGTGGTCGATCTTCGCCAGGGCGGCCCCGGCGTCGCCATGGCCCGGCGGCAGGTGGCGGCGGATCTGAGGCGGTTTGTCGATCTGTACGGCTACCATGATGTCCTTCTCATCGATCCGGCGGGGACCATTCTTTTCACCTTGCTGGGGAACGAGGGCGAGGGCGGCGACAATATCTTTGCCGGACACGGCGGCAAGTCGCTGTTCGCCGGCGCCTGTCGGCGGGCCTTGGCCTCGGACCGGGTGGAGTTCGCCGACATGGAGGCGCACGGCGGTCACGGCCATGAACTCGACAACATGCTTGTCCGGGCCATGCGCGCTCCGGGGGGCGAGGTGGTCGGCCTGATGGCGGTTGAGATGTCCCTTGAGCAGGTCGATCGCCTGATGCAGGACAGAACCGGCATGGGGGAGACCGGGGAGACCTTTCTGGTGGGCGCCGATCAGCTCATGCGGTCGGATTCCTGGCGGGAGCAGGCGAAGACGGCGATGCAGGTCAAGATCGCCACCGCCCCGGTGCTGGGCTGGTTGGCCGCCGAGGAGAAGGCGGCGGACGGCGCCATCCTGCATCGGCCGCCGGCCACGGGGGCGAGCAATTATCGCAACCATCGCGGCGAACGGGTGTTCGGGGTCATCAGCAATCTCGAAACCCTGGAGCCATTCGGCATTCACTGGGCGCTGGTCGCGGAGATATCCGAGAGTGAGGCCCTGGGGCTGGTCGACGAGTTGCGCGCGGTGGGGATCATCATCTTTGTCGGCACCATGCTCCTCGTCGCCCTGCTCTCCGCGCTGATCACCAGGGAGATCGTCGCCCCGATCCGGAAGCTGTCCGCCTGGAGCGGGCGGGTGGCGCAGGGCGATCTCTCCCTGCTGGGCGGGGAGATGCCCCGCAACGAAATCGGCGATCTCTATGGCAGTTTCAGCCGGATGGTGACGTCGATCCGGGAAGTGACCGACGTCTGCGCGGCGGTGGCGGTGGGCGATTTCAGCAAATCGGTGGCGGAGCGGGGCGAGCATGACACCCTGGGGCAGGCCGTCAACCANNCAACCAGATGGGCGAAAACCTGCGGGTGGCGGTGCGGCAGGCCGACGTGGTGGCGGCGGGCGATTTTTCCGTGCAGATCACGCCATGGTCGGAGGACGACAAACTCGGCAGCGCCCTGTTGCGGATGATTAACCAGCTCCGCAAGATGGACGCAGCCGCCAAGCAGTCCCTGGCCGAGGCGCGACTCCTTGCCAACTATCTCGATAAGCTGCCCATTCCGGTCCTCTGCGTTGACCCCTCCTTCAAGATTACCTATATCAACGAGGCCGGCGCCGGCTTTGCCAAGCTGGAACAGGCCTCGTGCCTGGGCCGGCAGTGTTACGACCTGTTCGCCAATGCCCACTGCCGGACCGGGGAGTGCCGGGTGGGACGGGCGATGCACAGCAAGCAGGTGGAAACCGCCGAAACGGTCGTCGATCCCCAGCGGCTGAACGTGCCGGTCCGCTACACCGGCGCGCCGGTGCTGGATGAACAGGGCGAGGTGGTCGGCGCCTTGGAGTATATCGTCGACATCAGCGAGATCAGGAACGCCTTTGCGGTCATCGAAATGGAAAACCGCGTGCAGGCCGACATCGCCGCGGTCAACGACCGGTTGCGCGGCGAGCAGGAGATCAGCGAACTCTGCAACAAGCTGTTGAGCGCTCTGGCGCAACGGCTGGCGTTGCTGGTTGGGGCCATGTACGTACGGGAAAAGGAGGTTCTGCAGGTGCGCGGCCTCTATGCCTCCATCGGCAACAGCCAGGCCCGGCAGCAGTTTGCCTTCGGCGAGGGGTTGGTGGGGCAGGCCGCCGCGGAAAAGAGAACCCTGGTGGTCGGTGAGATCCCGGACGATTGCCTGCGGATGGTTTCCGGCACCGTCGAGGCGACGCCGCGGCAACTGGTGGTGGTGCCGCTGATCCATGAAAACGAGGTCAAGGGGGTGCTTGAGCTTGGCTCCCTCGAGGCCCTCAGCGCCGAGGCCCTGACCTTTCTGGAGCGGGTGGCCGGCAATATCGCCATCGCCATCAATTCGGCGCAATCCCGCCACCAGCTGGCCAAGCTCCTGCAGGAGACCCAGCAGCAGGCCGAGGAACTGCAGTCCCAGCAGGAAGAGTTGCGGGTGACCAACGAGGAGCTGGAGTCCCAGACCCAGGCGCTCAAGGAACGGGAGGCGGAGTTGCAGTCCCAGCACGAGGAGTTGATGACCATCAACGAGGAGCTGGAGGAAAAAACCGATTCCCTGGAGAAGCAGAAGGCCGATATCCAGTCGAAGAATGTCGAACTGGAGGAGGCGCGGCTGGAGATCGAGAAAAAGGCCGCGGACCTGGCCGTCACCAGCAAATACAAATCGGAATTCATGGCCAACATGTCCCATGAGCTCCGGACCCCCCTGAACAGCCTGCTGCTGCTTTCCCATAATCTGGCCCAGAACAAGGAAGGCAACCTCAGCGCGGACCAGATCGAATCGGCGCGGGTGATGCACAGCAGCGGCAAGGATCTGCTGGAGTTGATCAACGAGATCCTCGATCTCTCCAAGATCGAGGCCGGCCGTGTCGTGCTTGGGGTCGGCGAGGTCTCCCTGGCCGATCTTGCCGACCGGCTGCGGCAGTCTTTCGAGCCGGTGACCAGTGACAAGGGGCTGGGGTTCGTCATCGATATCGGCGCCGGCGCACCCAAGGCGATACGCACCGACCGGCAGCGTCTGGAGCAGATTCTCCGCAACCTGATCGCCAATGCGATCAAGTTTACCGACCATGGCGCGGTGACTGTCGCCATGCGGACGTTGTCCGCCGCCGACCGCGAGACGGCGGACAGCCTTGCCGGGGGGGAGGGGGTCGCCATCGCGGTTACCGACACCGGCATCGGCATCCCGCTGGACAAGCAGAAGATCGTTTTCGAGGCCTTCCAGCAGGCCGAC
>DHYT01000210.1:6927-9362 GCA_002415465.1 Desulfobulbaceae bacterium UBA5123 | reverse complement strand
ACCGCAGAAAACTACTCACCCGGCCGCTGGGCGGCCATCGTCGCCGCTTTTTTCGTGATCGGGCTCTACGGCGGGTTCATTCAGGCCGGGGTGGGGTTTCTGCTCCTGGCCGGGATGGCCCTCACCGGTCACGACCTGGTGCGTGGCAATGCGATCAAGGTTTTCGTGGTGATGGTGTTCACCCTCTTTGCCCTGATGGTCTTCATTGTCAACGGCAAGATCGATTACGGCCTCGGGGTCATTCTGGGGGTTGGCAACGTCCTCGGCGCCCGGTTGGGCGCCAGCGCCAGCGTCAGGGGCGGCAATGTGTTTATCCGCCGGTTCGTTACCGTGATGATGCTGGTGTTTGCGGTGAAATTGTTGTGGGGCTGATGGCGGGAGGTCGGCGATGATTGAATTGCGGAAAACCGTGGCCCGGTTGGTGGGCAGGCTGGGGCTTGCGGCGCTGGCGGCGGGGTATGGCCGTTATCTGATTGTTACCTCGGAGCCGGGGATTGCCGGGGTTTCCAGGCTGGTTGCGGCCATGCTCTGTTTTGTGCTGGCCGCCCTGATCTTCACCCCGGCCCTGGTCCGCTTCGTGGCGGAACTGACCGGCGATGTTCTGGACAGCGGCGGCTTCGGCGGCGGCAATTCGCCCCATTTCCGGGTTGCCGCCGACAAGCGGGCGCGGGGCCGTCATGCCGAGGCGATGGCTGAGTTGGAGCAGATTGCCGTGGAGCATCCGGGGGATGTGCGCGTCTATCTGGAGATGCTCGCCATTGCGCTTGTCGATCTGGAAGATCAGGAGCAGGCCCGCGCCATCTGCCGTCGCGGCAAGCGGGCGGTCAAGAGTCGGCAGGACGCGGGCCTGCTGGACGCCGCCTACAAGAAGGGATGCGCGGAACCGCCGGTTGGGTAGGGCTTGCATCCCGGCCGCCGGCTATCGCTTCTCCGGGCAACTGCCCGCCGGATTCAACAGGATGCGGCAGTCGGCCACCGAGCAGCCGTGGCCCCGTGGGTGCACCATCAGCGGGTTGATGTCAAGTTCGGCGATCTCCGGGTTGTCGGTGGCCAGGGCCGAAAGCCTGAGCAGGCAGTGCTCCAGGGCCTCGATGTCGCAGGGCTTGGCGCCGCGGGCGCCGTTGAGCATGGGGAAGGCCTTGATGGAGTGCACCATGAACTGGGCGCCGTTGTAGCGGATGGGCGCCAGCCGGAAGCTCACGTCCTTGAAGATCTCGACAAAGATGCCGCCCAGGCCGAACATCAGCAGCGGGCCGAAGAGCCGGTAGCGCTTGATCCCCAAGATCACCTCCACCCCGGCTGACGCCATCTGCTGGGCATAGATGCCGGTGATTGTCGCCTCCGGCCGGTGCGAGCGCACCGTCGCCACCATCTCGCTGTAGGCCACCGCCGCTTCCTCGGGGGTCTTGATCCCCACCCGCACCCCGCCCACGTCCGACTTGTGGATGATCTGCGGCGAGACGATCTTGAAGGCGCAGTGGCCGAATGCGCTTGCCGCCGCCGCGGCCTCCTCCGGGCTGGTGACCAGCCGCCCCGGCAGGACCGGGAAGCCGTAGGCGGCGAGGATCTCGTTGCCCTCCACCTCGCCGAGGTATTGTTTCCCCTCCGCCAGTGCGGCCTTAATTACCTCTCTGGCCCGCTTTTTGTCCACCCTGATCGCAAATTCCCGGTGATGGGCGCGGGCGATCCATTGGCTGTGCCGGTAGAGGGCGGAGATGGCCCTGGCCGCGGTCTCGGGAAAATGGTAGTGGGGGATGCCGTTTCGCTGGAGGATCTCCGCGCCCTTGGAAACATCCAGCAACCCCATGAAGGAGGCCACCACCGGTTTGCCGCTGGCGCGGGCGAGCGGCGGGATCACCTGGGCGGTGGCCTCGATCTCGGTCATCGACTGGGGGGTGAGGATGAAGATCACCCCGTCGACGTTGTCGTCGTTGAGCACGGCGGCCAGCGCCGCCTGGTAGCGGTCCGACTGGGCGTCGCCGATCACGTCCACCGGGTTGTGGATGTTGGCGGCGCTGGGCAGGTGGCGGCGCAGGGTCTCGGTGGTTTCGTCGCTGAGTTTTGCCAGGGTCAGGCCGGAATGGATGGTGACGTCGGTGGCGATGATGCCGGGGCCGCCGGCGTTGGTGATGATCGCCATCCGGTTGCCACGCGGCAGCGGCTGGTTGCCGAAGGCCAAGGCATAGTCGAACAGCTCCTCGATGGTCTGCACCCGGAAAACCCCGGCCTGCTGGAAGAGGGCGGTGTAGACCATCTCCGAGCCGGCCAGCGACCCGGTGTGCGAGCTTGCCGCCTGCGCGCCCTCGGCGGTTTGGCCCGACTTGATCACCAGGATGGGGGTGGGGTTCTCGCCGCCGGTGATCTCGCGCACCGTTTCGATAAACTCGAAGCCGTGCCGCAGCTCCTCCACATACATCATGATCACCTTGGTCTGC